>NZ_JBSFVU010000001.1:468062-639726 GCF_053592475.1 Streptomyces sp. NPDC002671 | reverse complement strand
GGTTACATTCCGAACCCGGAAGCTAAGCCTCACAGCGCCGATGGTACTGCAGGGGGGACCCTGTGGGAGAGTAGGACGCCGCCGAACTCCTTTTAATAAGGTCGGACCCTGAACTTCGGTTCAGGGTCCGACCTTTTTACGTTTTGCTTAACGTGTCGTTCACGTTGCGAGCCGAGCATCCAGCACATGGGTACTGCTGCAATGCTCAGGGCCGCCGGCGTCGGAATCGGTGACGAGGTCGTCGTACCGGCCTTCGGGAACGTCGAGGTCGCCGAGGCCGTGACCCTGGCGGGCGCGTCCCCGGTGTTCGCCGACATAGATCCGGTCACCTACTGCCTGGACCCGTCCGCTGTCGAAGCGGCGATAACCTCCCACACGGCAGCCGTCGTTGTCGTACACCGCTTCGGACGGCGTGCCGACATCGGCCGGTTGCACGCGCTCGGGCAGCGCCACGAGCTGCTGGTGCTGGAGCAGGGCGAGTCCGAGGCGCCGTACGACGAGGTCGCGCAGCGCAGGGAGCGGGCCGCGTACCTCGACAGCAAGCTCAAGGGCGTGCGGACGCCCGACGGCGGTGACGGGCACACCTATCAGCAGTACGTCGTGCGTGTGCCGGGCAACGGCCGGCCGGACCGGGACGCCTTCGCTCGGGCCCTGCGGGCCAAGGGCGTTGAGTGCCGGGTGCCCGTGAAGACGCCCGTGCACCGGCTGCCCGAGTTCCGGCGTTGCGTGGCGCTGCCGGAGACGGAGGGCGCCGCCGACGAGACGCTGGCGCTGCCCGTGGACGCCACGCTGACGAAGCGGGAGATGCAGCGGATCGTGTCCGCCTGCAACGCTCTTGGGGGACTGCTCCAGCCCGCCTTCTGATCGGTGCCCGAACGAGTTTGGGAGATCGGGCCTGTTCAGGGTATGGTTTTCTTGTCGCCGCGAGGGAAACCTCGAAAGCGACAGGCCCCTATAGCTCAGTCGGTAGAGCGTCTCCATGGTAAGGAGAAGGTCAACGGTTCGATTCCGTTTGGGGGCTCCAGCAGAAAGGCCCACCCGAAAGGGTGGGCCTTTTTCGTGCGCCCGGCGGGCGGGCCCCCGGGCCTCAGTCCGTGTGGAGGCCCGGGACGCGCATTGCCAGAATCGCCATGTCGTCCGACGGGGCGTCCGACGCGAAGCGTTCCACCGCGCGCTTGATGCGGGCCGCGACCGCGCCGGCCGTGAGACCCGTGCACGTGGTGAGGACGTCGGCCAGGCCGTCGTCGCCCAACATGCGCGAGCCCTCCCGGCGTTCGGTGACGCCGTCGGTGACGCACAGCAGGACGTCTCCCGGATCGAGCATGACCGTCTGCTCGTACAGCTCCAGGTCCTCGATGACGCCGAGCAGCGGCTGCGGTTCGGCCGCCGCCACCACCGTGCCGTCCTGGCGCAGGCGCAGCGGGAGCGGGTGGCCGGCGCAGACCACCTTCAGCTCGACGCTGCCGTCCTGCTGTGTCCGCAGCTCGCCGTAGAGCAGGGTCAGGAAGCGGCTGCGGTCGCCCTCGTCGAGGATGGCGGAGTTCAGCCGCTCCAGGACAGCTGGGCCGCTCAGGCCCTCGCGGGCCAGCAGGCGCAGGGCGTGCCGGGCGAGGCCCGTGACCGCCGCCGCGTTCGGTCCCGTACCGCAGACGTCGCCGATGGCGAAGCCGTAGGCCCCGTTGCCGATGGGGAAGACGTCGTAGAAGTCGCCGCCGACCTCGTTGCCCTCGCCCGCCGCGCGGTAGATGACCTCGACCTCGACGCCGTCGATCTGCGGCAGGCCGGGCGGGAGCAGGCTGCGCTGGAGGGCTTGGCTGATGGCCGTGCGCTCCGAGTACAGGCGGGCGTTGTCCAGGGCCAGGGCGGCCCGGCGGGACAGGTCCTCGGCCAGTTCCAGGATTTCCTGGCGGAAGTGTTCGTCGGTGGGCTTGCCGAGGGTCAGCATGCCGATCACGCGGTTGCGGGCGACCAGCGGCAGCACGACCGTCTCGCCGCCGACCGCGGAGGCCGTGGCGAGGGTCGGGCCGATGCCCGCGGCAACCTGCTGCGTGGGGCCGCCGGCCAGACCGAGACTGCGCATCGAGGTGCGCAGGGCGGCCTGGTGCGCCACCTCGCCGGGGGTCGTCCAGATGCGGGCGCCGGGGGTCGGTACGGGGTCGGGCGCGGGGATCTTGGAGAGCAACGACTTGATGCCGTCGATGAGTTCCTCGTCCTCGTGCAGGACGTACGACAGGTACGGCTCCGAAGCCTGGTCGGCGATCGTGTAGACCGCACACCAGGTGGCCAGGGTCGGGACCGTCATCTGCGCCATCAGGGCGAGCGTCTGGTCGCGGTCGAGGGTGCCGGCCAGCAGGTCGGAGGCCTCGACCAGGAAGCTGAGGGAGCCGCGGCGCAGCCGCTCCAGCTCGCCCAGGCGGGCCGACTCGACGGCCAGGGCGATGCGGTCGGCGGCGAACTGGAGGCGCAGTGCCTCCTCGTTGGAGTACCGGCCCGGGGCTTCGGCCGCGACGCCGAGGGAGCCGGTGAGGCGGCCCTCGACCTTCAGCGGGACGGTGACGACCGAGCGCATGCCGGTGCCGGACAGCAGCGATACGGCGCCCGGTACGGCGGTCAGATCGTCGTGGACGGCGGGCATGCGCGCGGAGCCGTAGCGGCCGGGGCCCGCCTCGACCGGGACGCGGGCGAAGCGCTGGCGGGCGGAGGGCAGGCCGGTGGAGGCGCGGACCTCCAGTTCGGTCTCGTCGTCGGTGGCCAGCAGCAGGAACGCGGAGTCGCCGTCGAGCATGTCGCGGGCGCGCTCCACCGTGCGTTGCAGGAGGCCGTCGAGGTCGTCCGGGGCGGGGGAGCCGATGAACACCTCGAAGGGGTCGGTGCTCTGGCCGTCCGGGGAGGTGACCGGGTCAGTGGCCGGGACGCGCAACGGCGTCTGCAGGACGGCGCGTTCGTGGTCCCGGACCAGCAGGCAGACGGTGGAGGGTTCGCCGCCGGTGTCGCGGACCCTCAGGTGGGAGGCGTACACCGGGGCGACCCGGCCGTCGGCGCCGCGGATCCCGTAACTGCCCTCCCAGCGCGACAGTCGGAGCGCCTCGGCGATGCCGGTGCCGGTGCCCGGGGTGTGCGGCCAGGCCGCGAGGTCGGTCAGGGGCTTGCCGATGATCTCGGACGTCGCGTAGCCGAAGAGCTCCTCCGCGTCCTCGTTCCAGGAGGTGAGGGAGCCCTTGCGGTCGACCTGGAGGACGGCGACGCGGACCCGGCCGTCGGCCAGCGGGAGCAGGTCGGCGGGGAGGCAGGGGCCGGCGGCGCGGGTGCCCACGGGGCGTTCGGGCAGCGCCAGATGGAACCAGACGTTCTTGTGCGTGGGCGTGTAGTCCACGCCCCAGCGGGCGGCGAGCGCCGCGCAGAGCTGGAGGCCGCGGCCACCCTCGCGGTCGGGGTTGCCCATCGTGGCGGCGGAGGTCTGGAGCGGGACCTCGCGCTCCGGGTAGCGGTCGGAGACCTCGATGCGCACGCCGTCCTCGGTGCGCAGGCACAGCACCTCCGCGTGCGTGCCCGCGTGGACGACCGCGTTGGTCACCAGCTCGCTGGTGAGGACGACGGCGTCGTCGACGATGTCGGCGAAGCCCCAGCCCTGGAGGGTGTCCCGGACGAACGACCGGGCGGTCGCGACCGATCGCCCGACGGGCTCGAAGCTGGCAGCCGCGCGCGCGGTGATCACAGAACTCCTCGGCCGGTTGTCGGCGTGCAGGGCTGAATGGCCGTCCGGCTCGCGCCGCTGCTGCGGCATCCGCTCGCCCGTCGGCCGTGGCTCCGGGGGCTGTCCCCCAGGGATCAGTCCGGTGGTCATGGTCTGGGCCGCCCCTCCGATGCCCGCTCGTGCTCGTGCCAGCGCCCAGGCCGGTCGGACCGGTACGGCTGGACAGCCGCATGCAAGGTTACTTACCTTCACCGTCCGAGCGGATGCCGGTTGCGGGTGTTTACCCCCCAGGGTGTGCGGACGATGTGCGAAGCTGCCGAACTGTTATGGCCTGGTTCGGCCGGGGTGAAACACTGGGCAAGCTTCTGATGAAGGTCGGGTCGGCTTGCGTGTGTTCCGTGTACGGCGGGCAGCAGGTCTTGGTGTGGCCGGATCTCGTCTGGCAGAAATATGCAGCAGTAACTGGTACGCGGAAGTAACCGGTATGTCGGGTGAGCGGCATGCCGGGCCGAGAGGCCGAGCAGAGCAGTAATGGTCGACCCCTGCGGGAGGGACACAGTGGAGTCTGGCGCAGCGACGCGGGGCGCGAAGACGCGCGCGAAGGGCGGACCGTCCCTGGGCAAGAACGGGGGCACCACCGCCGTGGACGCGGCTGCCCTGAACCGCCTGTTGGCGGCCCTGGTGGCGATGCGTGACGGCAACTTCCGCAAGCGGCTGACGGTGTCCGGCGACGGCGTGATGTCGGAGATCGCGGCGGTCTTCAACGAGGTCGCCGACCGCAACATGCATCTGACGGGTGAGCTGTCGCGGGTGCGGCGCATGGTGGGGCGTGAGGGAAAACTCACGGAGCGGCTGGAGACGGGCGCCAGCGAGGGCTCCTGGGCGGCTGCCATCGACGCCTCCAACGCGCTGGTCGACGATCTCGTATGGCCGGTCTCCGAGGTCAGCCGGGTGCTGACGGCGGTGGCCGAGGGTGATCTGTCGCCGCGGATGGACCTGCGGACGCAGGCCCCGGACGGCACCGGGCATCCGCTGCGCGGCGAGTTCCTGAAGGTCGGCCGTACGGTCAACAATCTCGTCGACCAGCTCTCGACGTTCACGGACGAGGTCACGCGCGTGGCCAGCGAGGTCGGCACCGAGGGCAAGCTCGGCGGTCAGGCCCGGGTGCGCGGTATGTCGGGTTCGTGGAAGGACCTGACCGAGTCCGTCAACACGATGGCGAACCGGCTGACGGCGCAGGTACGGGACATCGCCCTGGTGACGACGGCCGTGGCCCGCGGTGACCTGTCACGCAAGGTGACCGTGCATGTCGCCGGTGAGATGCTGGAGCTGAAGAACACCGTCAACACGATGGTGGAGCAGCTGTCCTCGTTCTCCTCCGAGGTGACCCGGGTGGCCCGTGAGGTGGGCACCGAGGGCATTCTGGGCGGCCAGGCGCAGGTGCCCGGGGTGGCCGGCGTGTGGAAGGAGCTGACCGACTCCGTCAACACGATGGCCGGCAACCTCACCGCTCAGGTGCGCGGGATCTCCCAGGTGACCACGGCCGTCGCCAACGGCGACCTGTCGCAGAAGGTGACGGTGCCGGCGCGCGGTGAGGTCGCGCAGCTCGCCGAGACGATCAACCAGATGACCGAGACGCTGCGGATCTTCGCGGACGAGGTCACGCGCGTGGCGAACGAGGTCGGCGCGGAGGGGCGGCTCGGCGGGCAGGCGAACGTGCCGGGCGCGGCGGGTACGTGGAAGGACCTGACGGATTCCGTCAACACGGTGTTCCGGAACCTGACCACTCAGGTGCGGGACATCGCGGCCGTGACGACCGCCGTGGCGAGCGGTGACCTCTCGCAGAAGGTCACCGTGGACGTGGCCGGCGAGATGCTGGAGCTGAAGAACACCGTCAACGGCATGGTGGACCAGCTGTCGGCGTTCGGTGCCGAGGTGACCCGGGTCGCGCGGGAGATCGGTGTCGAGGGTGAGCTGGGCGGCCAGGCGCAGGTGTCGGGCGCGGCCGGTACGTGGAAGGACTTGACGGACTCCGTCAACACTGCATTCCGCAACCTCACCGGGCAGGTGCGCAACATCGCCCAGGTGACGACGGCGGTGGCGAACGGCGACCTGTCCCAGAAGGTCACCGTGGACGTCTCCGGCGAGATGCTCCAGCTGAAGAACACCGTGAACACGATGGTGGACCAGCTGTCGAGCTTCGCCGACCAGGTGACCCGGATGGCCAGGGACGTGGGCACGGAGGGCCGCCTGGGCGGTCAGGCCCGGGTGGACGGAGTGTCGGGCACCTGGAAGGAGTTGACGGACTCCGTCAACTTCATGGCCGGCAACCTCACTTCCCAGGTGCGGCAGATCGCGCAGGTGACGACGGCCGTGGCGCGCGGCGACCTGTCGCAGAAGATCGATGTTGACGCGCGCGGCGAGATTCTTGAGCTGAAGAACACGATCAACACGATGGTTGATCAGCTGTCCGCCTTCGCGGACCAGGTGACCCGCGTCGCGCGAGATGTGGGTACCGAGGGGCGGCTCGGCGGACAGGCGCAGGTGCCGGGCGTGGCCGGTGTGTGGCGGGACCTGACCGACTCCGTGAACGGCATGGCCGGCAACCTCACGGCCCAGGTGCGCAACATCGCCCAGGTCGCCACCGCCGTGGCGCGCGGTGACCTCTCCCAGAAGATCACCGTGGACGCGCGCGGGGAGATCCTGGAGCTGAAGAACACCCTGAACACGATGGTCGACCAGCTGTCGTCGTTCGCCCAGGAGGTCACGCGCGTGGCCCGTGAGGTGGGCACGGAGGGCATCCTCGGCGGTCAGGCCGAGGTGCAGGGTGTCTCCGGCACCTGGAAGGACCTCACGCAGTCCGTGAACTTCATGGCGAACAACCTGACGATCCAGGTGCGCAACATCGCCGAGGTCACGACCGCGGTCGCCAAGGGCGACCTGTCCAAGAAGATCACCGTTGACGCGAAGGGCGAGATCCTTGAGCTCGTCACGACGGTCAACACCATGGTTGACCAGCTGTCCAGTTTCGCCGAGCAGGTGACTCGGGTGGCCCGCGAGGTGGGCACCGAGGGCATCCTGGGCGGCCAGGCGCACGTGCCGGGCGTCACCGGCATCTGGAAGGACCTCAGCAACAACGTAAACCTGATGGCCAACAACCTGACCATGCAGGTGCGGAACATCTCCCAGGTCGCGGCGGCGGTCGCCAACGGCGACCTGACCCGGCAGGTGACGATCGAGGCCCGCGGCGAGGTCGCCCAGCTCGCCGACACCATCAACACGATGGTCAAGACGCTGAGTTCGTTCGCGGACCAGGTCACCAAGGTGGCCCGTGAGGTGGGCACGGACGGCATCCTGGGCGGCCAGGCGCACGTACCGGGTGTGGCCGGCACCTGGAAGGACCTCACCGAGTCCGTGAACCAGATGGCGTCCAACCTGACCGGTCAGGTGCGCAACATCGCCATGGTCACCACGGCCATCGCCAAGGGTGACTTGACGAAGAAGATCGACATTGACGCACGCGGCGAGATCCTTGAGCTGAAGACGACGATCAACACGATGGTTGATCAGCTGTCCAGTTTCGCCGAGGAGGTCACGCGTGTGGCCCGCGAGGTGGGTACGGAGGGACAGCTCGGCGGCCAGGCACGCGTGCGTGACGTCGACGGCACCTGGCGCGACCTCACCGAGTCGGTGAACGAGATGGCCGGGAACCTGACCCGGCAGGTGCGTGCGATCGCGCGTGTGGCGACCGCGGTGACCCGTGGAGACCTGAACCTGAAGATCGACGTCGATGCGTCCGGCGAGATCCAGGAACTCCAGGACTACATCAACAAGATGATCGCCAACCTGCGCGACACCACGATCGCCAACAAGGAGCAGGACTGGCTCAAGGGCAACCTCGCCCGTATCTCCGCGCTGATGCAGGGCCGACGTGACCTGGACGACGTCGCCTCCCTGATCATGAGCGAGCTGACGCCGGTGGTCTCCGCTCAGCACGGCGCGTTCTTCCTGGCCCTGCCGCTCGTCGACGGCAAGGACGTGGCCGACGGTAAGGAGGCCTACGAGCTGCGGATGCTGGGCTCGTACGGCTACTCGATGGGCTCCATGCCGACGTCGTTCCGCCCCGGTGAGGCGCTGATCGGCACGGCTGCCCAGGAGAAGCGCACGATCCTGGTGGACAAGGCGCCCAGCGGCTACCTGAAGATCTCGTCCGGGCTGGGCGAGGCCCCGCCCGCGCAGGTGATCGTGCTGCCGGTCCTCTTCGAGGGCAAGGTGCTCGGCGTGATCGAGCTGGCCTCCTTCACGCCGTTCACGCAGATCCAGAAGGACTTCCTCAACCAGATCGCCGAGATGATCGCGACCAGCGTCAACACCATTTCGGTCAACACCAAGACCGAGCAGCTGCTGAAGCAGTCGCAGGGGCTGACCGAGCAGCTGCAGGAGCGGTCCGCCGAGTTGGAGAACCGGCAGAAGGCCCTTCAGGCCTCCAACGCCGAACTGGAGGAGAAGGCCGAGCTGCTGGCCCGGCAGAACCGGGACATCGAGGTGAAGAACACCGAGATCGAGGAGGCCCGGCAGGTCCTGGAGGAGCGCGCCGAGCAGCTCGCGGTGTCGATGCGCTACAAGAGCGAGTTCCTCGCCAACATGTCGCACGAGCTGCGCACGCCGCTCAACTCGCTGCTGATTTTGGCCAAACTGCTCGCCGACAACGCGGAGGGCAACCTCTCGCCGAAGCAGGTGGAGTTCGCCGAGACCATCCACGGCGCCGGTTCCGACCTGCTCCAGCTGATCAACGACATCCTGGACCTGTCGAAGGTCGAGGCGGGCAAGATGGACGTCTCCCCGACGCGCATCGCGCTCGTCCAGCTCGTGGACTACGTGGAGGCCACCTTCCGGCCGCTGACCGCGGAGAAGGGCCTGGACCTGTCCGTACGCGTCTCCCCGGAGCTGCCCGCCACCCTGCACACCGACGAGCAGCGGCTGCTGCAGGTGCTGCGCAACCTGCTGTCCAACGCGGTGAAGTTCACCGATTCCGGGTCGGTGGAGCTGGTGATCCGGCCGGCCGGCGCGGGCGTGCCGCAGTCCATCCGGGAGCAGCTGCTGGAGGCCGGTTCGCTCACCGACCCGGACGCGCCGCTGATCGCGTTCTCGGTGACCGACACGGGCATCGGCATCGCGGCCAGCAAGATGCGGGTGATCTTCGAGGCGTTCAAGCAGGCGGACGGCACGACCAGCCGCAAGTACGGCGGCACCGGCCTCGGACTGTCTATCTCCCGGGAGATCGCGCAGCTGCTCGGCGGTGAGATCCACGCGCAGAGCGAGCCGGGCCGCGGCTCGACGTTCACGCTGTACCTGCCGCTGCACCTGAGCGAACTGCCGCCGCAGGGCTACCAGCAGTCGGTGGCCCCGCTGGAGGCCGGCGAACTGCTCGCCTCCGAGACACAGCTGTCCTCGGAGCTGTCCGCCGTGGAGATCGAGATGCCGGCGGAGGTGAAGTCGTACCGGGAGACGCAGAACGGTCCCGCGGCGCTCTTCCGGCGCCGTCGCCGGGGCCTGCCGCAGGTCGAGCCCCGGCCCGAGCCGTGGTCGGCGCTGCCCGAGCAGGAGAGCGCGCCGCAGCAGGCCCGCGCGGTGCGATTCGGCGGCGAGAAGGTGCTGATCGTCGACGACGACATCCGCAACGTCTTCGCGCTCACCAGCGTCCTGGAACAGCACGGGCTCTCGGTGCTGTACGCCGAGAACGGCCGTGAGGGCATCGAGGTGCTGGAGCAGCACGACGACGTGGCGGTCGTGCTGATGGACATCATGATGCCCGAGATGGACGGGTACGCGACGACCACGGCGATCCGCAGGATGCCGCAGTTCGCGGGGCTGCCGATCATCGCGCTGACGGCGAAGGCGATGAAGGGCGACCGGGAGAAGGCGATCGAGTCGGGCGCCTCCGACTACGTGACCAAGCCGGTCGACCCGGATCATCTGCTGACGGTGATGCAGCAGTGGATGGGGGCGGAGTGAGGGAACTTTCCGACCGTGCGTGAACGTTGCGGGAACGTCGGGTGTGTGTGCGGAGCCGTCGGCCCGCACTCCCCGGAGACGTGATGGAATCTGGGATTCCTGGAACCTTCGGGGCTCTCTCCGCGTTTCCGCTATGTGCACAGTGACATCGCGGTGACAGGGTGTGGCGACAGGCGGGGTGCGGCTACGATGACCGGCACAAGGACGGGCGGCGACAGGGAGTCGTCCCCTGGGGCGGCGCCCGGTGTAGCGCCGGGGCGAGGAGGGCGGGCCATGGTGCAGAAGGCCAAGATCCTCCTGGTCGATGACCGGCCGGAGAATCTGCTGGCGCTGGAGGCCATCCTCTCTGCGCTCGATCAGACGCTGGTGCGGGCATCGTCCGGGGAGGAAGCGCTCAAAGCACTGCTCACGGACGATTTTGCGGTCATTCTGCTGGACGTCCAGATGCCGGGCATGGACGGGTTCGAGACCGCCGCGCACATCAAGCGGCGTGAGCGGACCCGGGACATCCCGATCATCTTCCTCACCGCGATCAACCACGGCCCGCACCACACCTTCCGGGGTTATGCGGCGGGCGCGGTCGACTACATCTCCAAGCCGTTCGACCCGTGGGTGCTGCGCGCGAAGGTCTCGGTCTTCGTCGAGCTGTACATGAAGAACTGCCAGCTGCGGGAGCAGGCGGCGCTGCTGCGGTTGCAGTTGGAGGGCGGCGGCAAGGGCGCGGTCGCAGGCAAGGAGTCGGCCGGGCTTCTCGCCGAGCTGTCCGCGCGGCTCGCGGCCGTCGAGGAGCAGGCCGAGGCGCTGTCCAAGCAACTGGATGACGAGTCCGCGGACGCGGCGGCGGTCGCCACGGCGGCCCATCTGGAACGCAAGCTCACCGGGCTGCGCCGTGCGCTCGACGCCCTGGAGCCGGGTACGGGCGGCGGCAGAGCGTCGGTGCCGACCCAGAACTGACGTACGCGGCGGGGTAGTTGCCCATGAGCGTGCGTCAGTTCCGTGCCCTGGCAAGGGCGACACGAACGGGTGAAGCCCTGGGCACACGTGTCCGCTGTCGTCTCCCCCGGTAACCTCACACCCATGGCCTCACGTCCCTCCGCAGCCAAGAAGCAGCCCGCGAAGAAGGCGGCCTCTCCCGCGAAGGGTCCGGCGAAGAAAGCCGCCGCGAAGAAGGCCCCGGCCAAGAAGGCGCCCGCGAAGAAAGCGCCCGCCAAGAAGGCCGCGCCGCCGAAGCCGGCCCCCAGTCCCACCGGGGGCATCTACCGGCTCGTGCGCGCCCTGTGGCTCGGCGTCGCGCACGCCGTCGGCGCCGTCTTCCGCGGCATAGGGCGCGGCGCGAAGAACCTCGACCCGGCACACCGCAAGGACGGCGTCGCGCTGCTGCTGTTCGGTGTCGCGCTGATCGTCGCCGCCGGCACCTGGGCCGACCTGAGGGGCCCGGTCGGCGATCTGGTGGAGATCCTGGTGACCGGTGCCTTCGGCCGGCTCGACCTGCTGGTGCCGATACTGCTCGCGGTGATCGCCGTACGGTTCATCCGGCACCCGGAGAAGCCGGAGGCCAACGGCCGGATCGTGATCGGCCTGTCCGCGCTCGTCATCGGCGTGCTCGGCCAGGTCCACATCGCCTGCGGCTCGCCCGCCCGCAGCGACGGCATGCAGGGCATAAGGGATGCCGGCGGCCTCATCGGCTGGGCAGCGGCGACCCCGCTGACGTACACCATGACCGAGGTGCTGGCCGTACCCCTGCTGGTGCTGCTGACGATCTTCGGGCTGCTCGTGGTCACCGCCACCCCGGTCAATGCCGTCCCGCAGCGGCTGCGCGCGCTCGGCGTGCGCCTGGGCGTCCTGCACGACCACGAGGCCGAGGAGTACGAGGACTACGCCGAGGACGACGAGCGCTACGAGGAGCAGTGGCGCGAGGCATTGCCCGCGCGCCCCCGCAGGCGCCGGAGCGCCCCTGAGGCGTACGACCCCGCAGACGTCGAGGAGGAGGCCCTCGCGCGGCGCCGTGGCCGCCCCAGGCGCTCCGCGGTGCCGCAGCCCGACCCGAAGCGGCAGATGGACGCCGTGGACGTCGCCGCCGCCGCGGCAGCCGCGCTGGACGGCGCCGTGCTGCACGGCATGCCGCCGTCCCCGCTCGTCGCGGACCTCACCCAGGGCGTCAGCGTGGGCGAGCGCGAGGACACCACACCGGTGCCCACGCCCACGCCGACCCCGGTCCCGGCCGCCCGCCCCGAGCAGGAGAAGCTCAGGCAGGACAAGCTCAAGGCGGAGAAGCCCGAGGCCGAGAGTGTCCCTGACCTCACCAAGTCCGTTCCCGACCTCACCAAGAAGGCCCCCGAGGAACCGCGCGACCTGCCCCCGCGCGCGGAACAGCTCCAGCTGGCCGGGGACATCACCTACGGGCTGCCCTCCCTGGACCTGCTCACGCGCGGCGGCCCCGGCAAGGCGCGCAGCGCGGCCAACGACGCGGTCGTCGCCTCGCTCACCCAGGTCTTCTCCGAGTTCAAGGTCGACGCGGCCGTCACCGGCTTCACGCGCGGTCCGACGGTCACGCGCTACGAGGTCGAACTCGGCCCCGCCGTGAAGGTCGAGCGGATCACCGCGCTGACCAAGAACATCGCCTACGCGGTCGCCAGCCCCGACGTGCGGATCATCAGCCCCATCCCCGGCAAGTCCGCGGTGGGCATCGAGATCCCGAACACCGACCGGGAGATGGTCAACCTCGGGGACGTGCTGCGCCTCGCGGAGTCCGCCGAGGACGACGACCCGATGCTGGTCGCGTTCGGCAAGGACGTCGAGGGCGGGTATGTGATGCACTCGCTGGCGAAGATGCCGCACATGCTGGTCGCCGGCGCCACCGGCTCCGGCAAGTCGTCCTGCATCAACTGCCTGATCACCTCGGTCATGATGCGGGCGACCCCGGAGGACGTCCGGTTGATCCTGATCGACCCCAAGCGCGTCGAACTGACCGCCTACGAAGGCATCCCGCACCTGATCACGCCGATCATCACCAACCCCAAGCGGGCCGCCGAGGCGCTGCAGTGGGTCGTCCGCGAGATGGACCTCAGGTACGACGACCTGGCTGCCTACGGCTACCGGCACATCGACGACTTCAACCGCGCGGTCCGCGAGGGCAAGGTCAAGCCGCCCGAGGGCAGCGAGCGGGAGCTGCAGCCGTACCCGTACCTGCTGGTGATCGTCGACGAGCTGGCCGACCTGATGATGGTCGCCCCGCGGGACGTCGAGGACTCGATCGTGCGCATCACGCAGCTCGCGCGCGCGGCCGGCATCCACCTGGTGCTCGCCACCCAGCGCCCCTCCGTGGACGTCGTCACCGGTCTGATCAAGGCCAACGTGCCCTCGCGGCTGGCCTTCGCCACCTCCTCGCTCGCCGACTCCCGGGTCATCCTCGACCAGCCCGGCGCCGAGAAGCTGATCGGCAAGGGCGACGGCCTGTTCCTGCCGATGGGCGCGAACAAGCCGACCCGTATGCAGGGCGCGTTCGTCACCGAGGCCGAGGTCGCGGCCGTCGTACAGCACTGCAAGGACCAGATGGCGCCGGTCTTCCGCGACGACGTCACCGTGGGCACCAAGCAGAAGAAGGAGATCGACGAGGACATCGGCGACGACCTCGACCTGCTGTGCCAGGCGGCCGAGCTGGTCGTCTCCACCCAGTTCGGGTCGACGTCGATGCTGCAGCGCAAACTGCGCGTCGGTTTCGCCAAGGCCGGGCGGCTGATGGACCTCATGGAGTCCCGGAACATCGTCGGGCCCAGCGAGGGTTCCAAGGCGCGTGACGTTCTCGTGAAGCCCGATGAGCTGGACGGCGTGCTCGCGGTGATTCGCGGGGAGTCCTAGGGGTAGGCGCAACACGTTGCGGGCCGTCCGGCGGACGTGGGTTACGCCGGGCGGCGGCATCGCCGTGATCCACCCGTTAGAGATCGGCGGGCAACCGTTTCCCTTTGTCGTACGTCAAGTTGAGCGAGAGGGGAACTGTGGATCCTTTGCGGGGATCCGTGCCCGCTCCGCCACCGGGATGACCGGCCGTTCCGATGGCGTACAAAGTTCAGCGCCCGGTTGCCCCATCCTTTCGCACCCCCCCTAGACTGAGCTTCCAGCACAGGTGGCTACACGCTCGAAAGGCGCCCCCGTGTCCATCGGCAACTCCCCTGAAGACGAGCGTCCGTTCCCAGACGAGTCCCAGGAAGCCCTTCCCTCCGTGGGCCGCGCCCTGCAGGAGGCGCGCGTCGCGGCCGGGCTCACGGTAGAGGACGTGAGCAGTGCCACTCGTGTCCGTATCGGGATCGTGCACGCCATCGAGGCGGACGACTTCGCGCCCTGCGGCGGCGACGTGTACGCCCGTGGACACATCCGCACGCTGGCCAGGGCCGTGCACCTGGATCCCGCACCGCTGATCGCGCGGTTCGACGCCGAGCACGGCGGGCGTCCCGCCCCCACCCCGGCCGCGCCCCTGTTCGAGGCGGAACGGATCCGTCCCGAGCGGCGGGGGCCCAACTGGACCGCGGCGATGGTGGCCGCGATCGTCGTCGTGATCGGCTTCGTGGGGTTCACCGCGGTCAAGGGCGGCGACGGCGGAGGCGACTCGAAGTCGCAGGTCGCCGAGGGCAGCACGCCCACGAAGACCAAGTCCGCCTCGCCCACGCCCAAGAAGGACAAGCCCGCCTCGCCGACCGCCGAGCCGTCCGACAGCGCCATCGCCGCCGCCCCGCAGGACAAGGTGACCGTCCAGGTCAGCGCGGCGAACGGACGCAGCTGGATCTCCGCCAAGGACCACAACGGCCGGATGCTTTTCGACGGGCTGCTGAAGCAGGGCGAGTCCAAGACGTTCCAGGACAGCTCGAAGATCAATCTCATCCTGGGTGACGCCGGCGCCATCCAGCTCTACGTCAACGGCAAGAAGATCGAGGACGACTTCCAGCCGGGCGCGGTGGAGCGCCTCACCTACACGAAGGGCGACCCCGAGGTCGGATAGCCCCGAGGCCACGACGGGGTTGGCCAAGATCGCCAACCCCGTCGACATCGGGTGTCAGACAGACAAAGTAGTCTTGAGCCCATGCCTGAACGCCGTACCGTCGCACTTGTCACTCTCGGCTGCGCCCGTAACGAGGTGGACTCGGAGGAGCTCGCAGGCCGTTTGGAGGCGGACGGCTGGCAGCTCGTCGAGGACGCCGGGGACGCCGATGTCGCCGTGGTCAACACCTGTGGCTTCGTGGAGGCCGCAAAGAAGGACTCCGTAGACGCCCTGCTGGAGGCCAACGACCTGAAGGGGCACGGGAGAACCCAGGCCGTCGTGGCGGTGGGCTGCATGGCCGAGCGGTACGGCAAGGAACTCGCCGAGGCGCTGCCCGAGGCCGACGGCGTGCTCGGTTTCGACGACTACGCGAACATCTCCGACCGCCTGCAGACCATCCTCTCCGGCGGCATCCACGCCGCGCACACCCCGCGCGACCGCCGCAAGCTGCTGCCGATCAGCCCGGCCGAGCGGCAGGAGTCGGCCGCCGCCGTCGCCCTGCCCGGCCACGGCCCCACCGACCTCCCCGAGGGCCTGGCACCCGCCTCCGGCCCCCGCGCGCCCCTGCGCCGCCGTCTGGACGGCGCCCCGGTCGCCTCGGTGAAGCTCGCCTCCGGCTGCGACCGCCGCTGCTCGTTCTGCGCCATCCCCTCCTTCCGCGGCTCCTTCATCTCACGCCGCCCGAGCGACGTCCTGAACGAGACGCGGTGGCTGGCCGAACAGGGCGTGAAGGAGATCATGCTGGTCTCCGAGAACAACACCTCCTACGGCAAGGACCTGGGCGACATTCGGCTGCTGGAGTCCCTGCTGCCCGAGCTGGCCGAGGTCGACGGCATCGAGCGCGTGCGCGTCAGCTACCTCCAGCCGGCCGAGATGCGCCCCGGCCTCATCGACGTACTGACCTCCACCCCGAAGATCGCCCCGTACTTCGACCTGTCCTTCCAGCACTCCGCGCCCGGCGTGCTGCGCGCCATGCGCCGCTTCGGCGACACCGACCGCTTCCTGGAACTGCTCGACACGATCCGGAGCAAGGCCCCCGAGGCCGGTGTGCGCTCCAACTTCATCGTCGGCTTCCCCGGCGAGAGCGAGTCCGACCTCGCCGAACTGGAGCGCTTCCTGACCGGCGCCCGCCTGGACGCCATCGGCGTCTTCGGGTACTCGGACGAGGAAGGCACCGAGGCGGCGACGTACGACAACAAACTCGACGAGGACGTCGTCGCCGAGCGCCTCGCCCACATCTCCCGGCTCGCCGAGGAACTGGTCTCGCAGCGTGCCGAGGAGCGCGTCGGGGAGACCGTGCGGGTCCTCGTGGAGTCCGTGGACGAGGAGGGCGAGGACGGCGTGTACGGCCGTGCCGCGCACCAGGCCCCGGAGACCGACGGCCAGGTACTGCTCACGAGCGGCGAAGGCCTGAGCGTCGGACGTATGGTCGAGGCAAAGGTGGTCGGTACGGAAGGTGTCGACCTGGTGGCCGAGCCGCTCACCGGCTCGCTCGCGTGTAGTGAGGAGGCGGGCAGATGACCGGAGTCCCGGCATCCGCCGCGGGCGGCTCCTCCGGCGGGCAGCGCGCCCGGGGTTCCGCCGCGGCTGCCGACGGCGCTCCCCAGGTCTCCGGTTCCGCCTCCGGTCCCGCCGGTCCGGCTCCTGACCCGCAGGCCGGCGGCCGGCCGCCACGCGGCGCGAAGCTGGCCGCGGCGGCCGTCAACCAGGCCAGCGTGTGGAACGTCGCCAACCTGCTGACCATGCTCCGGCTGGTCCTCGTGCCGGGCTTCGTGGCGCTGATGCTGGCGAACGGCGGCTACGACCCGGCCTGGCGCGCGCTGGCCTGGGCGGCCTTCGCCATCGCCATGATCACGGACCTGTTCGACGGGCACCTGGCGCGCACCTACAACCTGGTCACCGACTTCGGGAAGATCGCTGACCCCATCGCCGACAAGGCGATCATGGGGGCGGCGCTCATCTGTCTGTCCTACCTGGGCGATCTGCCGTGGTGGGTGACGGGCGTGATCCTCGGCCGGGAACTCGGGATCACCCTGCTGCGTTTCCTGGTCATCCGCTACGGCGTGATCCCGGCCAGCCGGGGCGGCAAGCTCAAGACGCTCACCCAGGGCGTCGCCGTCGGGATGTACGTCCTGGCACTGACGGGATGGCTGGCCACGCTGAGGTTCTGGGTGATGGCCGCGGCCGTCGTCCTGACCGTCGTGACCGGCCTCGACTACGTAAGACAGGCCATTGTCCTGCGCCGACGGGGAATCGCCGAGCGCGCGGCAGCGTTGGGGGATGAGGAAGCGTGAGTTCCACGGCCACCGAGCTAGTGCGACTACTGACCGTGAGGGGCGAGACTCTCGCCGTCGCGGAGTCGCTCACCGGTGGCCTGGTCGCGGCCGAGATCACGGCGGTCCCCGGAGCGTCGAAGGTCCTCCAGGGTTCGGTCACCGCCTACGCCACCAGGCTCAAGCACGAGCTGCTGGGCGTCGACGCCACCCTGCTGGCCGAGCGCGGAGCGGTGGATCCGCAGGTCGCGGCCCAGATGGCGGTCGGCGTGCGCAAGGCGCTGGGGGCCGACTGGGGCATCGCGACGACCGGCGTGGCCGGTCCCGATCCGCAGGACGGCCAGCCCGTCGGGACGGTGTTCGTGGCCGTCGACGGCCCCCTCACCGACGGCACTGGTTCTGCCGGTGGCGGAAAAGTCGAGGCCCTGCGGTTGAACGGCCGCCGCGCGGAAATCCGTATGGAGAGTGTACGGAGCGTACTCGCACTGCTTCTGAAGGAGCTTGCGGGCGAACAGACCGGAAATGAGCGGGCACAGGATACGGAACAGAACGGGGGGTTTTGATGTTTGCAGCCCTGAGTGAACACGACATCGCTCCCCGCACGGCCGCGGCGCGAGGCGGTACGGTGGGGCGAGAAGGATGCGGCTACGCGGTCCGAGGAGGGAGCCACCGATGATTCTGCTCCGTCGCCTGCTGGGTGACGTGCTGCGTCGGCAGCGCCAACGCCAGGGCCGTACTCTGCGCGAAGTCTCCTCGTCCGCCCGAGTCTCACTCGGCTATCTCTCCGAGGTGGAGCGGGGGCAGAAGGAGGCTTCCTCCGAACTGCTCGCCGCCATCTGCGACGCGCTGGACGTACGGATGTCGGAACTCATGCGAGAAGTGAGCGACGAGCTGGCGCTCGCCGAACTGGCGCAGTCCGCTGCGGCCACCGAGCGCGTGCCCACGCCGGTCCGCCCGATGCTGGGCTCTGTCTCGGTGAAGGGCGTGCCACCGGAACGAGTGACCATCAAGGCGCCCGCCGAAGCGGTGGACGTCGTCGCCGCGTGAGGTTCGCCTGCGCGGCCTGACCACCCGATACGTGTGAAGCCCTGGCCGGGCTTCTCCAGGGAGACCTGGGGAGCCGGCCAGGGCTTTTGCGTCGCTGCCGACGTCTGTGCCGTTCAAGCTTTCTGCGTCCATTTGCCGGTATTCCGTGAGGCGGTCATGGTGAAGGGGTTGACGTGACGGCACCGAAGCACGGAGGAAGCGGATGTACGTCGTGAAGAGCCGGCTGGCCGATGCGGACCTGAAGACCGTGTCCGAGGCGCTGCAGGGCGCACTCGTGGACCTGGTGGACCTGGGGCTGGTTGCCAAGCAGATCCACTGGAACGTCGTCGGGCCCCGTTTCCGCTCCATCCACCTCCAGCTCGACGAGGTGGTCGACTCCGCGCGCGCCCACTCCGACACGGTGGCCGAGCGGGCGTCGGCGCTGGGCGTCCCACCGGACGGGCGCGCGGCCACCGTGGCCTCCGGCAGCGGCATCGGGAACACCCCGGCCGGCTGGATCAAGGACACGGACGCGGTCGGGACGATGGTGGACGCGCTCGGCGCGGTGATCGTCCGGATGCGGGAGCGGGTTGCGGCGACCGGTGAGGCGGACCCGGTCTCCCAGGACATCTTCATCGGCGTCACGGCGGACCTGGAGAAGCATCACTGGATGTTCCAGGCGGAGCATGCGTAGCGGTTCGGCCGGGGCCGGTTGCCCGGTGTTGCATCGGTGAGCCCTTGTTGCGCCTCCCGCGTGGATGGGGCGGCGTTCTAGCGTCCGGCTGGAGGTGGCGGCATGGTGGGGCGGATGACGCGCTGGGGCGCCGCGCTGACGCTGGGCGCGGTGTGGTGGTGGGCCGTGCTGCGGCTCGCTCTGGGGGAGGGCGCGGGAGTCGTCGAGGGGGCCGTTGCGGCCGGCGGGTGGGGGCTGAGCCTGCTGCCCGTGCACTGTGCGTCCAAGGAGCGGGCGGCGGGGGCCGTGCCGACGGGGCGGTGGACGGCCGCCTGGCGGGCAGGGGACGTCACCAGGGCATCGCCACACCCCCGTTCGGGCGAAGTATCTGGCCCGTCGTGAACGCCGACGCGTCCGACGCCAGATACAGCACCGCGTGCGCCACGTCGTCGGGCTCGCCGACCCGGCCCAGCGGCGACATCCGGGCCATCACGGCCTCGGTGTGCGCCTGCGCCTCGCGGTCGTGGCGGTCGGTCATGGGGGTGCGGACCCAGCCCGGCGCGATCGCGTTGACCCGGATGCCGTGCCGGCCGACCTCGGTGGCAAGCGTCTTCGTCAGCTGCACCACGGCGGCCTTCGCCGCGCCGTAGCAGAGCAGCCCGGCACCGCCGGTGTCGACCGCGCCGGAGGCCATCGTGACGATGCTGCCCCGGGTGCCGTGGGCGAGCATCAGCCGGGCCGCCTCCTGGCATGCGTACAGCACACCCTTGAAGTTGACGTTCAGCACCCGGTCGAGATCCTCGTCCCGCGTTTCCAGGACGGGGCTGCTGTGCATGATCCCGGCGATGGCCGCCAGCACGTCCAGGCGCCCGCAGGACCGTACGGCCTCGGCGAGTCGCGCCCGGTCGGTGACGTCGAGGACATGGAGGTGTGCCGTGCCGCCGCGGTTCTTGATCAGCTCGGCCGTGCCGTGCAGGCCGTCCACGTCCCGGTCGGCGCAGTGCACCGTCGCGCCCGCCTCGGCGAGCAGGACGGCGGAGGTCCGGCCGATGCCGCCGGCGGCTCCGGTGACGAACGCGGTGCGGCCGGTGAGGTCGTACGCCGTGAGGGCCATGCAGGGACCGTACGAGGGTTTCTGACGGTCCGTCAATTAGTGGACCGTCAACTGGTGCGGCGGGGATGGCGCTCCCGCCATCTCTGCGGTGCTCCCGGCGCGGGAGTGGGGCCCGCCTGGCACGCCGGGCACCAGTAGGTGGGGCGGTCCTGCGAGCCGTCTCCCTGGTCGGCGACCCGGACGGGGGTACGGCAGCGCAGGCACGGGCGGGGCGCGCGGCCGTAGACGAACAGGTCCTGGCCGCGCAGGCCCGTCGTCTGCCGGACCGGGCGGTCGCGGTTGGTCTCCAGCAGCTTCTGGGCGAGGGCGGGCAGTTTCGCGGCGCGGTCCGCGGGCAGCGCGCCGACGGGCAGCCAGGGTGTCACGCCGAGCAGGAAGCACAGCTCGCTCTTGTAGACATTGCCGATACCGGCCAGATTGCGCTGGTCGAGCAGGGCCTCGCCGAGCGGGCGGGCAGGGTCCGCGAGGAGGTTGGCCAGGGCGCGCTCGGGGTCCCAGTCGGGGCCGAGCAGGTCGGGGCCGAGGTGGCCGACGACGCGCTCCTCGTCCGTGGTGCGCAGCAGCTCCAGGACCGGGAGGCGGTAACCGACGGCCGTGCGGTCGGCGGTGCCGAGCACCGCGCGGATCTGGTGCGCGGGTCCGCCGCGCCAGCGCTCGCCCATGCCGTACACCTTCCACGCCCCCTCCATCCGCAGGTGCGTGTGCAGGGTGAGGCCGCCCTCGAAGCGGGTGAGCAGGTGTTTGCCGCGTGGGATGGTGTTCAGGACGGTACGGCCGGTGAGGTCGACCGTCGCGTACTTCGGTACCCGGAAGTCGCTGCGGGTCAGCGCCTTGCCCGCGAGGGCCTCGTGCAGCCGCCGCGCGGCCTGCCAGACCGTGTCACCCTCGGGCATGCGTCAAGGGTGCCACGGTGGGGTGACGGCGGGCGGTGTCACCGTGTACCGCCCCGGGGGCGCGCGGGTCGGTCACGCTCTGAGCCGCAGGCCGCGCGGGGTCGCGACGAAGCCCGCGCCTTCCAGGAGCGCACCTATGGGGGAGGTCAGCGCCTGGGCTCCGTTGATCCGCTCCACGGTGACCGTGCCGAGGGAGCCCGCGCGGGCGGCGGCTGCCAGGGCCTCCGCGGCCGTACGGAGGCGGAGGTCGTCTTCGGGGGCGGTGTCCGGGGCGGACGGCCAGGCCAGCAGCGTCTTGCCGCCGCGCTCCATGTACAGCGTCAGCTCGCCTTCCACCAGGACGATGAGCGAGCCCGCCTTGCGGCCCGGCTTGTGCCCGGCCCCGGTCGGCGGCTCGGGCCACGGCAGGGCCGCGCCGTAGGCGTTGGCGGGGTCGGCCGCCGCGAGGACGACGGCGCGCGGGTCGGGGGCCGCGCCGTGGGTACGACGGTCGCCGAAGCCCCGGTGCGCGCCCGAGCCGTGGGCGGAGTCGGAGCGGCTGCCTCTGGGGCCGCCGTAGCCGGGGGAGGCGAAGGGGTCGGCGAGGTCGCGCGGAGAGACGTAGTCGCCCGGGGACGTGGGCTGCTCCTCCGGCGGCCAGGTGAAGTCGCCGTCGAGGCCGGGGTGGGCGAAACCTCCGGCGCCGTCGAAGACGCCGGGTGCCGTCCGGCCGTGCAGGCCGCCGACGGCCGGTGCGAAGCCGTTGCCAGGGCCTCCGTCGCCGGGGAAGCCCGGGGCCGGCAGGCCCTCGCCGCGGTCGCGGGCGTTGGAGATCGCGCGGAGGCGGTCCACGGCGCCGTCCATCGCGAACTGGGCTGCGCCCAGCCCCTCGACCACGTAACCGCGCCGGGCCTGGCCGCTGTCCTCGAAGGCGGACAGCACGCGGTACACCGCCGAGAAGCCGCCCTCGACGCCCTCCGCCGCCACCGCACCCCGGGTGACCACGCCGTGCCGGTCGAGCAGGGTGCGGGCCAGCGCGTGCGCGCGCACGGTGGGGTCCGGCTCGGCCGACGGCAGCAGGGACCAGCGGCCGGCCACGGTCGGCGGGCCGGTGCGGGAGGCGGTGCGCGCGGCGGCCGTCAGGGAGCCGTACCGCCCGCGCGGGACGGAGCGCTTGGCGCGATGGGCGGTCGAACCCGCCGTACGGCCCGAACCCAGCAGCGAGCGCATCGGCGCGAGGGTGTCGTTGGTGAGCCGACCCGACCAGGCCAGGTCCCAGAGCGCGTCGGCCAGTTGGGGGTCGGTCGCATCGGGGTGCGTGGTGACGCGTACCTGGTCGGCGATCTGACGGAAGAACAGGCCGTAGCCGCCGGACAGAGCGTCCAGGACGGACTGGTGGAGCGCGGTCGGCTCCAGCGGGTGCGGGGGCGGCAGCAACAGCGGGGCGGCGTCCGCCAGATACAGCGAGACCCAGCCGTCCTTGCCGGGCAGCGCGCCCGCGCCGGCCCACACCACCTCGCCCGCGGCGGTCAGTTCGTCGAGCATGGACGGCGTGTAGTTCGCCACGCGCGAGGGCAGGACCAGCTTCTCCAGTGCCGAGGCGGGCACGGACGCCCCCTGCAACTGCTCGATCGCGCGCACCAGTCCGTCGATGCCGCGCAGACCGTGGCCCTTGCCGATGTGCTGCCACTGCGGCAGGAACTGGGCGAGAGCGGGCGGGGGTACGGGCTCCAGCTCGTGCCGCAGGGCCGCCAGGGAGCGGCGGCGCAGGCGGCGCAGTACGGCCGCGTCGCACCACTCCTGGCCGATGCCCGCGGGGTGGAACTCGCCCTGGACGACACGGCCGCCCGCGGCGAGCCGCTGCAGGGCGCCCTCGGTGACCGCCACGCCGAGGCCGAAGCGGGACGCCGCCGTGGCCGACGTGAAGGGGCCGTGGGTGCGGGCGTAGCGCGCGAGGAGGTCTCCGAGGGGGTCCTTCACCGGTTCGGTGAAGGCCTCGGGGACGCCGACCGGCAGCGCCGTGCCGAGGGCGTCGCGCAGTCGGCCCGCGTCCTCGACGGCCGCCCAGTGGTCGGCGCCGGCGATACGGACTCGGATGGCCCGGCGGGCGGCGGCCAGCTCCCGCGCCCACTGCGGCTCGGCGCCCCGCTCGGCCAGCTCGGCGTCGGTCAGGGGGCCGAGCACCCGCAGGACGTCGGCGACGCCCTCGACGTCCTTGACCCGGCGGTCCTCCGTCAGCCACTGCAGCTCGCGCTCCAGCTCGGCCAGGACGTCGGCGTCCAGCAGCTCCCGCAGCTCCGCCTGGCCCAGCAGCTCGGCCAGCAGCCGGGAGTCCAGGGAGAGCGCGGCGGCGCGGCGCTCGGCGAGCGGGGAGTCGCCCTCGTACAGGAACTGGGCGACGTAACCGAAGAGAAGGGAGCGGGCGAACGGCGACGGTTCCGGCGTGGTGACCTCGACCAGGCGCACCTTGCGGGACTCGATGTCGCCCATCAGCTCCACGAGACCGGGCACGTCGAAGACGTCCTGGAGGCACTCGCGGACCGCTTCCAGGACGATCGGGAACGAGCCGAACTCGCTCGCCACCTGGAGCAACTGGGCGGCCCGCTGGCGCTGCTGCCACAGTGGGGTGCGCTTGCCGGGGTTGCGCCGCGGGAGCAGCAGCGCGCGGGCGGCGCACTCGCGGAACCGGGAGGCGAACAGCGCCGAGCTGCCGACCTGGTCGGTGACGACCTGGTCGACCTCGCCCTTGTCGAAGGAGACGTCGGCCGCACCCACCGGCGCCTGCTCGCTGTCGAACGCCGTGTCGAGAGGGGTGTCGGCCTTCATGGGTTCCTGGTCGAGCAGGTCCAGGCCCATCAGGTCGGCGTCGGGCAGGCGCAGCACGATGCCGTCGTCGGCGTGCATGACCTGCGCGTCCATGCCGTAGCGCTCGGCGAGGCGGGCACCTAGGGCGAGGGCCCAGGGGGCGTGGACCTGCGCACCGAACGGGGAGTGGACGACGACCCGCCAGTCGCCCAGCTCGTCACGGAAGCGCTCGACCACGATCGTGCGGTCGTCCGGGACATGACCGCAGGCCTCGCGCTGCTCGTCCAGGTACGACAGGACGTTGTCCGCCGCCCACGCGTCCAGGCCCGCCGCGAGCAGGCGCAGCCGGGCGTCGTCCTTGGGCAGCGCGCCGACCTCGCGCAGGAACCCGCCCACCGCGCGGCCCAGTTCGAGCGGGCGGCCCAGCTGGTCGCCCTTCCAGAACGGCAGCCGGCCCGGCACGCCGGGCGCGGGGGAGACCAGGACGCGGTCGCGCGTGATGTCCTCGATGCGCCAGGAGCTGGTGCCGAGCGTGAAGACGTCCCCCACGCGGGACTCGTACACCATCTCCTCGTCCAGCTCGCCGACCCGGCCGCCGCCCTTCTTGGGGTCGGAACCGGCGAGGAAGACCCCGAAGAGGCCGCGGTCGGGGATCGTGCCGCCGGAGGTGACGGCGAGGCGCTGGGCGCCCGGCCGGCCGGTGACGGTGCCGGCCACCCGGTCCCACACCACGCGCGGGCGCAGCTCCGCGAACGCGTCGGACGGGTAGCGGCCCGCGAGCATGTCCAGCACCGCAGTGAACGCGGACTCGGGGAGCGCGGCGAAGGGGGCCGCGCGCCGGACGGTGGTGAGCAGGTCGTCGAACTGCCAGGTGTCCAGCGCCGTCATGGCGACGAGCTGCTGCGCGAGCACGTCCAGCGGGTTCGCCGGCACCCTCAGGGACTCGATGGAGCCCGAGCGCATCCGCTCGGTGACCACGGCCGCCTGGACCAGGTCGCCCCGGTACTTGGGGAAGACCACGCCGGTGGAGACGGCGCCCACCTGGTGTCCCGCGCGGCCGACGCGCTGGAGTCCGGAGGCGACCGAGGGCGGTGACTCGACCTGGACGACGAGGTCGACGGCGCCCATGTCGATGCCCAGTTCGAGGCTGGACGTGGCGACCACGGCGGGCAGCCGCCCTGCCTTCAGGTCCTCTTCCACGAGGGCGCGCTGCTCCTTGGAGACCGAGCCGTGGTGCGCGCGGGCGATCACCGGGGGCGCGCCCTGGGCCGCGCCCGAGCCGCCCATCAGCTGGGCGGGGGCGTGGTGCTCCTCCAGGGGCTCGCCGGTCGCGCGTTCGTACGCGATCTCGTTGAGCCGGTTGCACAGCCGCTCCGCGAGGCGCCGGGAGTTGGCGAACACGATCGTGGAGCGGTGGGCCTGCACCAGGTCGGCGATCCGCTCCTCCACGTGCGGCCAGATCGACGGCTTCTCCGCCCCCTCGTTGCCGTCGGCCGCCGGGGAGCCGCCCAGCTCGCCCATGTCCTCGACGGGGACGACGACGGACAGGTCGAACTCCTTGCCGGACCGCGGCTGGACGATCTCCACCTTGCGGTGCGGGGACAGATAGCGGGCGACCTCGTCCACCGGGCGCACGGTCGCCGACAGACCGATGCGCCGGGCCGGCTTGGGCAGCAGCTCGTCCAGCCGCTCCAGGGAGAGCGCGAGGTGGGCCCCGCGCTTGGTGCCCGCGACCGCGTGCACCTCGTCCAGGATCACCGTCTCCACGCCCGTCAGCGCGTCGCGCGTGGACGACGTGAGCATCAGGAAGAGCGACTCGGGGGTGGTGATCAGGATGTCCGGCGGGCGCGTGGACAGGGCACGACGCTCGGCGGGCGGGGTGTCGCCGGAGCGGATGCCGACCTTGACCTCGGGCTCGGGCAGGCCCAGGCGCACGGACTCCTGGCGGATGCCGGTCAGCGGGCTGCGCAGGTTGCGCTCGACGTCGACCGCGAGAGCCTTCAGCGGGGACACGTACAGCACCCTGCAGCGCTTCTTCGGGTCGGCCGGGGGCGGGGCCGAGGCCAGCTGGTCCAGGGCGGCGAGGAACGCGGCCAGCGTCTTGCCCGAGCCGGTCGGGGCCACCACCAGCACGTCCGAGCCTTCCCGGATGGCCTGCCACGCGCCCGCCTGGGCCGCGGTGGGCGCGGAGAACGCCCCCGTGAACCAGCCGCGGGTCGCGGGTGAGAAGCCGTCGAGGGCCCGGTGGGCGGAGCTGACCATGCGTCCATCCTGCACCCGGCCACTGACAATCACTCTGACCTGGGGAAACGGGCCGGAGCCGGAGCCGCTGCACGCGGCGTGCCGGGCCGGCCCGGGTCAGCCCACGAAGCGGCCGTACTCCCGGAGGGTGCGCAGCGCCTCGATCGTCACGATGGGGCGGGCCTCCAGGGCGGGCGCCGGTGCCCACTGGCGCCAGCGGACGGGCCAGCCGCCGTCCTCCCGCTGTTCGGCGGCGAGGAAGTCCAGGGAGCGTGCCATCTCGTCGTCCGTGAACCACCCGCGCGCGAGCGAGCGCGGGCTCTTGGCGAAGTCGTGCGGGAAGTGGTGCTCGCCCGGGGCGTAGCCGGGCGCGACCGGGCAGGCGTCGAGGCGCTCCGGGTCCAGGGCCGCGAGCCGCTGCTCACGCACCAGCCTGCCGAGCCGGTCGGCGGCGGCCTCCGCGCGCGGGCGGTCGGGAGCGGAGTCCAGGAAGGCCACGGCGGCCTCCGCCTCGTAGGGGTGGGACTTCTCCAGGGACTCCACGGCCTGCCAGCAGAAGTCCGTGGCCCGGAACAGCCACGCGTGCCACACCTCGTTGCGGTGCAGCAGCCCCACCACCGGCCCGGTGGCGAGCAGTGAGCCATGGGGAGGGTCGTCCACAACCGGGACGAAGGGTGCCGCCGGATATCCGCGCTGGCTGGGATGGACCGCGGGCAGGGCACCGTCCGGGGTGGAGACGGAGGTCAGATAGCGGCACACGCGCTCCACGCGCTGCCCGGCGCAGCGTCCGATGGAGTCCAGCACGCGCAGCGCGTGACCGGTGTGCAGGGGCTGACTCACGGGGCCGCGCAGATCGGGCTCCAGCGCGTGGCCGTACCCGCCGTCCTCGTTGCGGTAGGCGTCCAGCGCGGCCTCCACCGCGTCCGGCGCGCCGTTCAGGAAGTGGTACGCGAAGCGGCGCTGCTCCAGTACGCGTGCGGTGAGCCAGATGAACTGTTCGGCGCGGAAGAGCGGGGAGCGCGCCGGGGGCGGGGAGGGGAGTGGGGACACTCCTGTTTCGGCCATGGGTCAGACCGTAGGACGGAAAGCGGTCTCGGCATGCGGTCCCCGGCGGGGCCCACTCTCAGGGGCGGGATACTGGGGTCATGCGGTTGACGGTTTTCTGGCAGCGGATGGCGGAACACTTCGGTCCGGGGTACGCCGACACCTTCGCGCGCGACCATGTCATGACGGAGCTGGACGGGCACACGGTCCACGAGGCCCTGGACGCCGGCTGGGCGGCCAAGGACGTGTGGCGCGTGGTCTGCACGGTCATGAACGTGCCGGGGGAGAAGCGCTGACCGTGACACCCGCTGACGACGACAACGAGCCGTTCGCCCCGCACTCGGCACCGACCGCTACGACGACGCCCGCCACGCCCTCGGCCGCGGGCGCCCTGGATAGCCGCATGCCGCGCTGGCTGCCGCGCGCCATGGCGCTTGCGCTCGCGCTCATCGCCGCCTTCCAACTGGGCAGCTGGGCCTTCCATCAGCTGACCGGGCTGCTGATCAACATATTGATCGCGTTCTTCCTGGCCCTCGCGATCGAGCCCGCGGTGAGCCGGATGGCCGCGCGCGGCATGCGCCGGGGGCTCGCCACCTTCCTGGTCTTCCTCGGTCTGACGGTCGTCACCGCAGGGTTCGTGACCCTGCTCGGCTCGATGCTGGCCGGCCAGATCATCAAGATGATCGAGGGCTTCCCGGCCTATCTGGACTCGCTCATCAACTGGGTCAACCAGACGTTCCACACGGACCTGAGAAGGGTGGACATTCAGGAGGGCCTGCTCCACTCCGACTGGCTGCGCAAGTACGCACAGAACAGCGCGGCCGGCGTGCTCGACGTGTCCACGCAGGTGCTCGGGGGGCTGTTCCGGCTGCTGACGGTCGTGCTGTTCTCGTTCTACTTCGCCGCCGACGGCCCCCGGCTGCGCCGCGCCCTGTGCTCCGTCCTGCCACCCGCGCGTCAGGCCGAGGTGCTGCGCGCCTGGGAGATCGCCGTCGACAAGACGGGCGGCTACATGTACTCGCGCGGGCTGATGGCACTCGTCTCCGGGATCGCGCACTACATCCTGCTCCTGGCCCTGGGTGTGCCGTACGCGCCCGTGCTCGGTGTGTGGGTGGGTCTGGTCTCGCAGTTCATCCCATCGGCACGTATCTGGCGGGCGCGCTGCCGATGCTGATCGCGTTCACCGTCGCCCCCTGGTACGCGGTCTGGGTGCTGGTCTTCGTCGTGGTCTACCAGCAGTTCGAGAACTACATGCTGCAGCCCAAGCTGACCTCGAAGACCGTCGACATCCACCCCGCCGTCGCCTTCGGCTCGGTCATCGCGGGGACCGCGCTGCTCGGAGCCGTCGGCGCGCTGATCGCCATCCCGGCCGTGGCCACGCTCCAGGCCTTCCTGGGGGCGTACGTGAAGCGGTACGCCGTCACGGACGACCCACGGGTGCATGGCCACCGCAGCAGGGGGCCGGGCGGCCCCCGGGCGCTCACCCGCCTGCGACAGCGGCTGGACCGGCAGCCCGGCATGGAGGAGTCCTCCTAGGGCCCGCTTCAGTACGTCTTCAGTACGTCAGGACTGCCCACAACCCGGCCCCGGCGATGGTCGCCGCGTAACAGCCCACCGCCGCGGCCACGATCCGCGACCGTGTCCGCTCGCTCCACGCGGTGCGGGACAGCAGCCAGGTCAGCAGCGGCAGGACCAGGACGGCGTGCAGGCTCACCCCGTGCAGCGGCTTGAGCGGGGCCGTCGAGTGGTAGGCGGCCTCCTGGTGGCCGGTCCGGGTGAGCACGACTCCGCGCGCGATCATCGCCGCGCCCGAGGCCAGCGCCACGAGCAGGATCGCGAAGCCGGAGCGCACCGCGAGCGCCATGCCCGCGGGACCGGCCGGCCGCTGCCGGAAGGACGCGACGGCGAAGACGGTGAGCAGCGCCACGAGGACCCCGCCGCCCACCGCGAGCGTCATGGACACCGCCGTGTCGAAGGGGGTCTCCATGTTCAGGTGCGAGGGCACCCGGCGCCACGTCTGCAGGGTGATGCCGCCGACCTCCACCACGCAGTCGGCGGCGAAGACGGCGAGCAGGACGGTGCGCAGCCGCGCCTCGACGCGCAGATACGACGTGACCCAGGTGACCGCGATCAGGGTCGCCCCGAAGGAGAGCCCGAACGTCACGGGCTTGCGCCAGGAGACGGGACCGTCCCAGGGGCCGCCGTCGACCGCGAACACCACCAGGTGCACGAGTCCGCTCAGGACGAGGAACAGCCCGACGGCATGGCAGAGCCGGTCGGCGGTGCGCGGGTTCTTCATGGCGCCAAGGCTCCCGGGACCGGCTCGCGCGGTCGTCGTCCGGCCGGAGACACCGGTGGTACGCCGCCAGGAGTAGTGGGTGCGCCACGGCCCGTCGATGCGGGTGCGAAGCCCCGGTGGGCACCGTGTGGTGCACTTGACACCAAAATCGAACATCCATTCTTATGAAGGCTCAGGCGAGGCCTTCGGCGGGGATTTTACACCGGTTTGGTGCGATAAGTGCCCTGGTTATCCACAGGCCGGGCCTCCGTCAGGGCGCATTGTCAGTGGCAGGCGTTAGCGTCTTTGACGTGAAGCGATCGACTCAAGCAAACCGGGTGGAACCCATGGCAGGAACCGACCGCGAGAAGGCGCTCGACGCCGCGCTCGCACAGATTGAACGGCAGTTCGGCAAGGGCGCGGTCATGCGCATGGGCGAGCGGTCGAGGGAGCCCATCGAGGTCATCCCGACCGGGTCGACCGCACTCGACGTCGCCCTCGGCGTCGGTGGCCTGCCGCGCGGCCGTGTCGTGGAGATCTACGGACCGGAGTCCTCCGGTAAGACCACGCTGACCCTGCACGCCGTGGCCAACGCCCAGAAGGCCGGCGGCCAGGTCGCCTTCGTGGACGCGGAGCACGCCCTCGACCCCGAGTACGCGCGCAAGCTCGGCGTCGACATCGACAACCTGATCCTCTCCCAGCCGGACAACGGCGAGCAGGCCCTGGAGATCGTGGACATGCTGGTCCGCTCCGGTGCCCTCGACCTCATCGTCATCGACTCCGTCGCCGCGCTCGTCCCGCGCGCGGAGATCGAGGGCGAGATGGGCGACAGCCACGTCGGTCTGCAGGCCCGCCTGATGAGCCAGGCGCTGCGGAAGATCACCAGCGCGCTCAACCAGTCCAAGACCACCGCCATCTTCATCAACCAGCTCCGCGAGAAGATCGGCGTGATGTTCGGCTCCCCGGAGACCACGACCGGTGGCCGGGCACTGAAGTTCTACGCCTCGGTGCGCATCGACATCCGCCGCATCGAGACCCTGAAGGACGGCACGGAGGCGGTCGGCAACCGCACCCGCTGCAAGGTCGTCAAGAACAAGGTCGCCCCGCCCTTCAAGCAGGCCGAGTTCGACATCCTCTACGGCCAGGGCATCAGCCGCGAGGGCGGCCTGATCGACATGGGTGTGGAGCACGGCTTCGTCCGCAAGGCCGGCGCCTGGTACACGTACGAGGGCGACCAGCTCGGCCAGGGCAAGGAGAACGCGCGCAACTTCCTCAAGGACAACCCCGACCTGGCCAACGAGATCGAGAAGAAGATCAAGGAGAAGCTGGGCGTGGGTGTCCGCCCGGAGGAGCCCGCCGCCCAGCCGGGCGCGGACGCGGCGGTCACCACCGCCGGCGACGACGCCAAGACGGCGCCCGCTCCGGCCGCCGCCAAGGCCACCAAGCCCAAGGCCGCCACAGCCAAGAGCTGACCCGTGACACGACGAACCGACTGGGCCGAGTACGAGTACGCCACCCCCGGTGCCCCACGGGGGAGGGGCACCGGGGGCGACACGGGCTTCGCCCCGGCCGGTGACGAGGGATACGGGCCGGAGTACGCGGACGACGGGTACGGCGGACAGGACGGGTCCGGCGGCCTGGGCCGGTACGAGGACCGCGGCAGCCACCCGGGCGGTGGCGAGCCGGACGAGCCCCACGGGGGCGGCTCGTCCGGCCGTGGCTCACGGGCCGCCGCTGGGCCGGGGGGCCGGGGGCGGGGCCACCGGCGGCGCGGCTTCGGGGAGCCGCGCGGTGAGGACGAAGGCGCCCCTTCCTCGTCGAGGGCCGAGCAGGGGGAGTCTTCGGGGGACCCGGCTGAGCGGGCGCGGGCGATCTGTCTGCGCCTGCTCACCGGGACCCCACGCACCCGCAAGCAGCTCGCGGACGCCCTGCGCAAGCGGGACATCCCCGAGGACGTGGCCGAGGAGGTGCTGTCGAGGTTCGAAGAGGTCGGACTGATCGACGACAGCGCCTTCGCGGACGCCTGGGTGGAGTCCCGGCACCACGGGCGAGGACTCGCCCGGCGCGCCCTCGCCCGGGAACTGCGCACCAAGGGCGTCGACTCCGCGCTGATCGACGAGGCCGTCGGACAGCTCGACTCCGAGCAGGAGGAGGCGACCGCCCGCGACCTCGTGGCCCGCAAGCTGCGTGCCACCCGTGGCCTCGACCGCGACAAGCGCATCCGCCGCCTCGCCGGAATGCTGGCCCGCAAGGGCTACCCCGAAGGCATGGCCCTCCGCGTCGTCCGACAGGCGCTGGAGGAGGAGGGCGAGGACACGGACTTCCTCGGGGACGGGACCGGGGACTTCTGACGGTCCGGCCCGGCACCCGGTGGGGTTAACCCCCGCTGAAGACGCCGGGGCACCGCAGTGCTGCCGTGCCCCCCATCGGCGAGTGTGGAGCCACGCTCCGGAACACGGCCCCGCACGGCGAGGCCGGTCCCGGTACGGGCAGCCGGGGCGTACGACCGAGTCGTACGAGGGAAGCGAGCCCGCCCCGATGATGCTGCGTTACGCCCTGAAGACCATCAGAGCCCGCAAGACGGGCTTTCTCGGCGCCTTCCTCGCCCTGGTGTGCGCCGCCGCTCTGATCACCGCCTGCGGCACCCTCCTCGACACCGGCCTGCGCGGCACCATCCGCACCGAGCGCTACGCCGCGAGCCCCGTCGTGGTCTCGGCCGACCAGTACGTCCGCCGCACCACCGTCAAGCACAAGCACGGCAAGACCAAGGTCAAGCACAAGGCGAAGCCCATCGCCGAACGCGCCTGGCTCTCCGCGGATCTGGGGGCGACCCTCGCCCGCACTCCCGGCGTCGCCCGGGCACCAGACGTCCCTCTTCTTCTCCGCCGCCGAGGCCCGCCGGCTGGCCGCGCACCCCGGACAGGTCACCGCGTTCGGTGTGCTCCCCGCCGAGGGGACGGACCCCGAGCGGCTGTGGCAGGCCGTGGAGCGGGCACTGCACGGCACCACGGCGCAAGTCAGCACCGGCGCGGCCCGCGGGCCCGTCGAGTTCCTGGACGCGGCCACCGCCCGCACCCGGCTGATCAGCATGGGCGCCGCGATGGGCGGCACCTCGCTGCTGGTGGCGGTGCTCGTGGTCGTCGGCACGTTCGCGCTCACCGTGCAGCAGCGCCACCGCGAACTCGCCCTGCTCCGCGCCCTCGCCGCCACCTCCGGACAGATCCGCAAGCTGCTCGGCCGCGAGGCACTGATCGTCGGCGCGGCGGCGGGCACGGTCGGCGCGCTGCTCGGACTGTCGCTGGGCGGCTGGCTGTACTCCAGGTTCGTCGCCCTGGGCGCCGTACCCGACACGCTCCAGCGCACCGCCGGCGTCTTCCCGGCCCTCGTGGCTCTCGCGGCGACCCTGCTCGGGGCCTGGGCGGCGGCCCGGATCGCCTCGCGCAGAATTTCCCGGATCCGGCCGACCGAGGCCCTGGCCGAGGCCAGGACCGAGCGCACCCGCCCTGCCTGGGGGCGGCTCGCCGCCGGTCTGCTGCTCCTGGCCGGCGGAATCGTCCTCGTCGTCGTCCTCACCTCCCTGCGCACCGAGCCCGCCTCGACGCCCGTGACCTTCCTCGCCGTCATCGTCCTGTCCACCTCCGTCGCCCTGCTCGGCCCTCTGCTGGTCAAGGCCGCCGCGCTGCTGCTCGCCGGCCCGCTCCGGCTCACCGGTCACGGCGGCCGGCTCGCCACCGCCAACCTGCGCGGCAACGCCGCCCGGATGGCTTCCGTCGTCACCCCCCTCACCCTGCTCGTCGGCATGACCTGCACCGTCCTGTTCGTCCAGTCCACCCTCGGTGACGCCGCCCGGAGCCAGGCCCGCGCGGGCGTCACCGCAGACTGGGTCGTCGCCGCCCAGGGACCGGGCGTCCCCGGCCAGGCGGCACAGCAACTCCGCGCCCGGCATGACACCGTCACCGAAGTGGTCCGCACGACCGTCCGGATCGGCCTCGACAAGTACCCCGCCCAGGGCGTCACGCCCGCGGGTCTGACCCGCACCTGGGACCCGAAGGTCACCGCCGGCTCCCTCGACCGGCTCGCCCCCGGCACGGTCGCTGTCAGTGAACTGGCCGCGGACCAGCATCACTTGAGGCCCGGGAGCCCCCTGAAACTCACGCTCGGCGACGGCACGCCCGCCACGCTCACCGTCGCCGCCGTCTATGCCCGGGGTCTCGGCTTCGGCGACCTCACGTTCGCCCACGATCTCGTAGCCCGCCACGTCGACAACCCGCTCGCCTCCTCCGTCCTCGTCAGCACGCCCCGTACACAGACACAACTCGCGACTACACTCCGTGAGTTCCCGGGGCTGCGGATTCTTTCGCCGGCCGCCGCGGATTCCCTCCAGGCCGAGAGGGAGCAGACGAACGCCGAGGTCAACTACCTGGCCATGGGGCTCGTCCTGGCCTTCACAGCCATCGCCGTCGTCAACACGCTCGCCATGTCGGTGGCGGAACGTGTCCGGGAGTTCGCCCTGCTCCGCCTCGCCGGTGCGACGCGCCGTCAGGTGCTGCGCATGCTGCGCAGCGAGGCGCTGTCCGTCCTGCTCCTCGCCACCGCACTGGGCAGCGGCATCGCCCTCGCCGTGCTCAGCGCCTTCAGTCTCGGCATGACCGGCCGGGCGGCCCCCACGATCACGCCGCTGCTGTACGTCACCGTCGTCGCGGTCGCCGCCCTCCTCGCGCTCGTGGCCAGCGCCGTACCGGGACGTGCGGCGCTGCGCGTGCGGGCCGTGACGGTGGCCACCGCGAAGGAGTAGCCCCCGTCAGGCCACCCCGGCCCGCAGGTCCGCTCAGGACACCGGCTCCACCGGCAGTCCCGCCGCCTGCCAGGCCTGGAAGCCGCCCACCAGATCCGTCGCCCGGTGCAAGCCGAGTTGGTGGAGGGAGGCGGCGGCCAGGCTGGAGGCGTACCCCTCGTCGCAGATCACCACGATGCGCAGATCGTGACCGGTGGCCTCGGGGACGCGGTGGCTGCCCTGCGGGTCCAGGCGCCACTCCAGTTCGTTCCGCTCGATGACGAGGGCGCCCGGGATCAGCCCGTCCCGCTCGCGCAGGGCCGCGTACCGGATGTCGACCAGCAGGGCCGCACCGGTGCGCGCCGCCTCGTGCGCCTCCCGTGCTTCGACGCGCCGGTAGCCCGCGCGCACTCGCTCCAGCAACGCGTCGATGCCGAGCGGCTGCTCGCCCGCCGTGCCGCTCACTGCCAGTCCTCCGCGTGCTCGACGTGCTCCAGGCGCAGTACCTGGCCCGTACGGCTGTAGCGGCGGATCCGCGGCAGGGGTGGGTAGTAGGCATGGACGGAGACCGCGTGCCGGTCGGGGGACTCGTTGAGCACCTCGTGCACATGGTGACGGCCGAAGGAGCGGCCCTGCCCGGCGGGCAGCCGGCGTTCGCGGTCCACGTCCTCGGTGAGTTCCAGGGTCTTCCAGCCGTCGGTGGGCAGCCGGGCGGCGAGCGAGTTCTCCTTGAGTTCGCCCGTAGCCGTGAGGAACGCGCCGACCGAGTCGGCGTGGTCGTGCCAGCCGGTGCCGGTGCCGGGCGGCCAGCCGATCAGCCAGGCCTCGCTGCCGCCGGGCCCGTTCAGCCGCACCCAGGTGCGGCCCTCCGGGTCGAGCGGCAGCGAGGCGATCAGCTCGGTGTCGGCGGCCGTACGCCGGACGAAGTCGAGGAGGTCCGCCTGCGTGGGCGCCGAGCCGGAGGCACGGGACGTAGGAGGAGAAGGGGACGCAGCGGGGGAGACAGACACGTGCACCGTCCTGAAGAGGGTTCGCCGAACGGGCGCGCGACGGCGCCCGGAGAAGGAAGGGATGCGAATTCAGCAGGACGGACGACACACGCAGCCCGCGTAGCGGACGAGGTCCATGTGGACCCGTCGCCACAGGCGCACGCAGGTGTCGGTCATGGTCCGGAGTACAACACGCCGGTGCACAGCGGTCAACTCACCGTCACCCTGTGGACGGAGGGTGGCCGGAGCCACGGTCAACGGGCGCTGGAGCCCGCCTCCGCGGTCTCCGCCGCCGTCTCCTCGTTCGCCGTGCCGCCCAGCGTGGCCTCGGCCGCCGCGTACAGGTCTGCCGGGCGGACGCCGCTGAGCGCCGTGACCAGGTGACCGTCAGGGCGTACGAGCAGCACGCTGTGCGCCGGCGCACCCGGGTACTCCTCGGCGACCAGCAGCTCGGCGGGGTGCGGCAGCGCCGTCACCGCCGCCGCGAGCCGAGGCATCACCCCGGCGGACACCCAGTGCTTGCGGTCCCACACGCCCGTACCCGGCGCGATCAGCACGACCAGCAGCGCACCGCGGCCGAGCCGGTCGCGCAGCCGGACGAAGGAGCCGTCCTCCGCCGTGACCCGCACATCGGTGACGACCGAGCCCGGCGGGGTGTCGACCGGGATCTCCCCCTCCAGATGCCGGGGTGCGAGCGGCGAGTCGGCGTACGTCCCCGGCGCGCCCAGCGGGCCGCGCCCCAGGTGGCCGTCCACGAGGAGCGTGTCATGGCCCCGGGCCGCGCCCGGGACGTAGTGGCGCAGCCCGCCGCCACCGCGCAGCACCGGCAGCGCCTGGTCGGCGGCGCGCAGCCGGGCGGCGACGACGGCGCGCCGCTCGGTCTGATAGCTGTCCAGCAGCGCCTCGTGCGGGCCATGGTGCCAGGCCGGGGCCAGCTTCCAGGCGAGGTTGTCGGCATCCCTGAGGCCCTCGTCGAGCCCTTGGGTGCCGAGCGCGCCGAGCAGGTGGGCCGCGTCCCCGGCGAGGAAGACCCGGCCCACGCGCCACCGGCGGGCCAGCCGGTGGTGCACCGTGTGGACTCCGGTGTCGAGCAGGTCGTACGCCGGAGACACGCTGTCCGTCCAGCCCGCGAGGGTCTCGCGGATCCGGGCCACCAGGCTGTCGGGCGTGACCAGGTCCTTGCCCGGCGGCAGCAGCCAGTCCAGGCGCCACACGCCGTCCGGGAGGGGGCGGGCGGTCACCTCCCCGGCCGAGGGCCCGGACGACCGCCACGGCGGCATCCGATGGAGCAACGCCTGGCCTTCCCACGGAAGTTCCACGCGCAGCGTGGCGACGGCGTGTCGCTCCACCGCCGTGCGGCCCGGGAAGCGGATGTCCTGGAGCTTGCGCACGGTCGAGCGGGGGCCGTCGCAGCCGACCAGGTAGCTGCCGCGCCACCAGGTTCCCTTGGGGCCGCGCGTGCGCGCGGTGACGCCGGAACGCTCCTGCTCGATCGAGTCGAGACGGCTCTCCACGGCGACCTTGACCAGCGGCTCGCCCACGATGGCCGTACGCAGGGCGCCCGTGACGACGTGTTGGGCGAAGTGCAGAGGGGCGGGCTCGGCCTCCTCGAAGGCGATCTCGCTCATCACCTGCCTGCGCCGCAGCGACCGCCATCCGGCCCAACGGACGCCCTGCTCGCCGAGGTCCACCCCGGTCAGCCGCGTCAGCAGATCCGCCATGTCCTCGCGCAGCACGACAGTGCGCGCCGGGCGTGGCTCGTCCTTGCCGGGGCCCTCGTCGAGGACGACGGACGGCACCTCCTGGCGGGCCAGCGCCAGGGCGAGCGTGAGCCCGACGGGCCCCGCACCGACGATGATCACCGGGTCCACGGCGCGGCGCCCCCTGCCCGCAGCGGTGCCCTGACGGGCTTGGGTGAACAGGAAGGTGGAGCGGGGTGCACGATCACAGAACGTATGCAACCCATTGGCGGAGTTTGCGTCAAGTGACCAGGGGCAGTGGCGATCATGCCACTGCCCCAGTTGCCTCACAGGTGACTTGACTGCTTGTCAGATCATGCCGCCGCCGGCTCCGGTCCCGAAGGTGCCGCCCACCGCCGCGGGGTTGAGCTCCTCCATGTCCTCGGCGCCGAGCACCGCACCCGTGCTGCGCTTGCTGCGCCGCAGCCGGCCCTCCAGCCAGCTCGCGAAGGAAGTCAGGATGAAGTTGAGCACGATGTAGATGGCGGCCACGCCGACGAAACTGGCGAAGACGTTGGCGTAGTTGGCCGCGAACGTTCCACGCTGGTTGAGCAGCTCGGTGAAGCCGATCATCACGCCGCCCAGGGCGGTGTCCTTCACGATGACCACCAGCTGGCTGACGATCGCCGGCAGCATGGCGGTGACCGCCTGGGGCAGCAGGATGCTCGTCATCGTCTGACCCTTGCGCAGGCCGATCGCGTACGCCGCCTCCGTCTGGCCCCTGGGCAGGGCCAGGATGCCGGCCCGGACGACCTCGGCGAGCACCGAGGCGTTGTAGAGCACCAGGCCGGTGACCACCGCGTAGAGCGGCCGGTCGTCGCTGGTGACCTGGGTGTAGCGGCTGTAGTACTCGTTGGCGAACAGCATCAGCAGCAGCACCGGGATCGCCCGGAAGAACTCGACGACCACACCGGCCACGATCCGCACCCAGCGGTGGTCGGACAGGCGCGCGATGCCGAAGACGGCACCGAGCGGCAGGGCGATGACCATGGACAGCGCCGCGGCCTTCAGGGTGTTGGCAAGTCCCGGGAGAAGGTAGGTCGTCCAGGCCTGGGACGTGGTGAACGGCTGCCACAAGGCCCACCGCAGCTGCTGCTTGTGATCCAGGGTGCGCCAGAGCCACCAGGCCAGCGCGCCGAGAGCGGCGAAGAAGACGACGGAGATGAGGACGTTGCGCCGTTTGGCGCGCGGGCCCGGGGTGTCGTAGAGGACGGAAGTCATCGCTTCACCGCCAGTCGCTTGGCGAGCCAGCCCAGGAGCAGGCCGGTGGGCAGGGTCAGGACCACGAAGCCGAGGGCGAAGACCGCGCCGATGGCCAGCGTCTGGGCCTCGTTCTCGATCATCGTCTTCATCAGGGCCGCGGCCTCGGCGACGCCGATGGCGGCGGCGACCGTGGTGTTCTTGGTCAGCGCGATCAGGACGTTGGCCAGCGGGCCGATGACCGCGCGGAAGGCCTGGGGCAGCACGATCAGGCGCAACGTCTGACTGAAGTTCAGCCCGATCGCGCGGGCGGCCTCGGCCTGCCCGAGCGGCACGGTGTTGATGCCGGAACGAATCGCCTCGCAGACGAAGGCGGCCGTGTAGGCGATGAGACCGAGGACCGCCAGGCGGAAGCCCTGGGCCTTGAAGTCGGAGGTGCCCATCGTCACGCCGAAGACGTCGGCGAGGCCGAGCGAGGAGAACAGGATGATGATCGTCAGCGGGATGTTGCGGACGATGTTCACATAGACGGTGCCGAACCCGCGCATGAGCGGGACCGGGCTGACCCGCATCGCGGCCAGCAGGGTGCCCCAGACCAGGGAGCCGACGGCGGAGAGGGCGGTGAGTTTCACCGTCATCCAGAACGCCCCTAGGACGTCATAACCTTGAAGAAAGTCGAACACGATTTCCCGCGCTTCCGGGTGTGTGGCGTACGAGAAGGGCCGGGCGCGCCGCCGGGAAAGCGGTGGCGGCGCGCCTTGGGGAACCCTGCGTCACCCGCCGGAGTGAGCGCCGGCGGAGTTCCGCGTTACTTGACGATCTGGCCGATCTTCGGCGCGGGCTCGTTCTTGTAGTTGGCGGGGCCGAAGTTCTTCTCGACGGCCTTCTGCCAGGAGCCGTCGCTCACCATCTGCTCCAGCGCCTTGTTGATCTTGTTGACGGTGGCGGTGTCGCCCTTCTTGACGCCGACGCCGTAGTTCTCGTTGCTCAGCTTCAGACCGGCGAGCTTGAACTGGCCCTTGTACTTGTCCTGCGCGGCGAAGCCCGCGAGGATCGAGTCGTCGGTGGTCACCGCTGCCACCGCGCCGCTCTGCAGGCCGGCGATGCACTCCGAGTAGGTGCTGTACTCGCGCAGGTTGGCCTTCGGGGCGATCGTCTTGTGGAGGTTCTGCGCCGAGGTGGAGCCGACCACGGAACACAGCTTCTGGCCGTTGAGGTCCGTGCCCTTGCTGATCTTCGAGTCCTTCTTGACCAGCAGGTCCTGGTGGGCCAGCAGGTAGGGGCCGGCGAAGTCGACCTTCTGCTGCCGCTCCGGGGTGATCGAGTACGTGGCCGCGATGAACTTCACGTCACCGCGCTGCAGCGCGTTCTCGCGGTCGGCGCTCTTGGTCTCCACGAACTGGATCTGGTCCGGCTTGTAGCCGAGCTTGCCCGCGACATAGGTGGCGACGTCCACGTCGAAGCCCGAGTAGGAACCGTCGGGCGTCTTCAGGCCGAGACCCGGCTGGTCGTACTTGATACCGACCTTGATCTTCTTGCCGCCGCCCGAGTCGTTGTCGGACTTGCCGCCGCCACACGCGGTGGCGCCCACCGTGAGGGCGACGACGACGGCCGAGGCGGCGGTGACCTTGCGGAGCTTCATGGTGAACATCCTTCGAGTGGTGAGAACGGCGGTCCGTGACGGACGGCTGACCCAAGTTGTGTGCGGGCGCCGGTGCCCTGCGCCGTCAGTGGTGCAGGATCTTGGACAGGAAGTCCTTGGCCCGGTCGCTGCGCGGGTTGCTGAAGAACTGGTCGGGCGCAGCCTGTTCGACGATGCGGCCGTCCGCCATGAAGACCACACGGTTTGCAGCCGATCGTGCGAAACCCATCTCGTGGGTGACGACGATCATCGTCATGCCCTCACGGGCGAGCTGCTGCATGACCTCGAGGACCTCGTTGATCATCTCGGGGTCGAGGGCGGAGGTCGGCTCGTCGAAGAGCATGACCTTCGGGCCCATCGCCAGCGCCCGGGCGATGGCGACGCGCTGCTGCTGGCCGCCGGACAGCTGCGCGGGGTACTTGTCGGCCTGGCTGCCCACGCCGACGCGGTCGAGCAGGGCGCGGGCCTTAGCCTCGGCCTGCTTCTTGTCCGCCTTGCGGACCTTGACCTGGCCCAGGATCACGTTGTCGAGCACGGTCTTGTGCGCGAAGAGATTGAAGGACTGGAAGACCATCCCGACGTCGGCGCGCAGCCGCGCCAGCTCCTTGCCCTCCTGGGGCAGGGGCTTGCCGTCGATCGTGATGGTGCCCGAGTCGATGGTCTCCAGGCGGTTGATGGTGCGGCACAGGGTCGACTTTCCGGACCCGGAGGGCCCGATGACCACGACGACCTCGCCGCGGGCGATCGTCAGGTCGATGTCCTGGAGTACGTGCAACGCGCCGTAGTGCTTGTTGACGCTCTTCAGGACGACCAGTTCGTCGGTCGCGGCCATATCCACCTTGGCCACCGATACTTCGGTCATCGCTCTCGGCTCCGTCCTCCTCGGTTTCGGTGGACAGTAGTGACCCCCGATGACCTGCGTCATCACATCTGAGGGAGATCTGAGCATCACGATCCGATAGCAATCGGACACGTGACGTAGCAGTGTGACCTGTGTGCGTATCGGCCGGGTAACGGAAGCCACGGGCAACCGGAAGCCTCTTGACGCCGTCCTTGTCCATCGGCGTCACTGCCATGGTGCACGCGCGCGTGCACGCGATCTACAAGGCGAGCGGAAACCGAGACCGTACGACCACTGAACTGGAGGGAGACGCGATGAGGCTGCTGCTCGTCGAGGATGACAACCATGTCGCCGCCGCCCTGTCCGCGGTGCTCGCGCGGCACGGATTCGAGGTGACGCACGCGCGCAGCGGCGAGGAGGCCCTGCGGGCGCTCGTCCCCGAGGGGCCCGGCTTCGGCGTGGTCCTGCTCGACCTCGGCCTGCCCGACCAGGACGGCTACGAGGTCTGCGGCAAGATCCGCAAGCGCACCAGCACCCCGGTGATCATGGTCACCGCCCGCTCCGACGTCCGCTCCCGCATCCATGGGCTCAACCTGGGCGCCGACGACTACGTGGTGAAGCCGTACGACACCGGGGAACTGCTCGCCCGGATCCACGCGGTCAGCCGGCGCACCGCCCCCGAGGACTCCGGGGCGCCCGGCGAGAGCGCCCTGCACCTCGGCCCCGTACACATCGAACTGCCCACCCGGCAGGTCACCGTAGAGGGTTCGGTCATCCAACTGACCCGTAAGGAGTTCGACCTGCTCGCGCTGCTCGCCCAGCGCCCGGGAGTGGTCTTCCGCCGCGAGCAGATCATCAGCGAGGTGTGGCGCACCAGTTGGGAGGGCACCGGACGCACCCTGGAGGTGCACGTCGCCTCCCTGCGCGCCAAGCTGCGCATGCCCGCGCTGATCGAGACCGTACGCGGCGTGGGCTACCGGCTCGTCGCCCCGGCCGCCTAGCGGGGACGGGTGCGCACACGGCTCCTGCCGCTGCTCATCATCCTGATGGCGGCCGTACTCCTCGCCCTCGGCGTCCCGCTCGCCGTCAGCGTGGCCGCCGCCCAGCAGCAGAAGGTCGTCGTCGACCGGATCGACGACACCGCGCGGTTCGCCGCGCTCGCCCAGTTCGTCACCGACGGACCCAGCGGCTCCCGCCGTACCTCCCCGGACGAGCGCCAGGAGACGCTTCGCCGCGAACTGGACAGCTACTACGGCGTCTACGGCATCCGCGCGGGCGTCTTCTACCGCAACGGTTCGGCGATGGCCAACGCACCCGTCGACTGGTTCGTACCGCCGACCGGGGAGGTGCGGGAAGCCTTCGGCGAGGCCCTGCTGAGCCGGCGCAGCCACGACCCCCGGCAGGTGTGGCCCTGGCAGCGCAGCCGGCTCATCGTGGCCTCGCCGGTGATCCGGGACGGGGACGTCGTGGCCGTCGTGGTCACCGACTCGCCCACCGGGCAGATGCGTTCGCAGATCCTGCGCGGCTGGCTGCTGATCGGCGCCGGCGAGATCGCCGCCATGCTGCTCGCCGTCGGCGCCGCGCTGCGGCTGACCGGCTGGGTGCTCAAGCCCGTACGGATCCTGGACGCCACCACCCACGACATCGCCACCGGACGCCTGAAGTCCCGGGTCGCGGTCGGCAGCGGGCCGCCGGAACTCAGACGCCTGGCCCGGTCGTTCAACGAGATGGCGGACAACGTCGAGGACGTGCTGGAGCAGCAGCGCGCCTTCGTCGCCGACGCCTCGCACCAGCTGCGCAACCCGCTCTCGGCGCTGCTGCTGCGCATCGAACTGCTCGCCCTCGAACTCCCCGAGGGCAACGAGGAGATCGCCTCGGTCCGCACCGAGGGCAAGCGCCTCGCGCAGGTCCTGGACGACCTGCTCGACCTGGCGCTCGCCGAGCACGCCGAGGCGGACCTCGGCCTGACCGACGTCGGAGCCCTCGCCGACGAGCGGGTGGCCGCCTGGTCACCGGCCGCCGAGGCCAAGGGAGTCCGGCTCACCGGCGACTGCCCGCCCACCACCGCCTGGGCCGACCCGATCACCCTGTCCAGCGCGCTGGACGCCGTCATCGACAACGCCGTGAAGTTCACCCCGGAGGGCGGCACCGTCGAGGTCGCCGTCTCCTCCGACGGCGACACCTCCACGGTCGTGGTCACCGACACCGGCCCCGGCCTCACCGACGAGGAACTCGCGCGGGTGGGCGACCGTTTCTGGCGCAGCGGACGCCACCAGAACGTCAAGGGCTCGGGCCTGGGCCTGTCCATCACCCACACCCTGCTCGCCGCGGGCGGCGGCTCGATCGGCTACGCCCACCACGAGCCCCGCGGGCTCCGGGTGACCGTCACGGTGCCCCGGTACGCGGAGACGGACTAGGGCAGCAGCACTCAGGGCTTCACCGAGCGGTAGTAGCGCCGGGCGCCCTCGTGCAGGACCAGGGGGTCGGTGTAGATCGCGGTGCGCAGGTCGACCAGCTGGGCGGAGTGGACGTGCGCGCCGATCCCGTCACGGCTCTTGATCACCGTGCGGGTCAGCCATTCGGTCAGCCGCGGATCCATGTCCTTGCGGGTCATCAGCAGGTTGGCCACGGCGATCGTCGGCACGGCAGTGCCCTGCTGTACGGACGGATAGGCCGACTCGGGCATGTTGGTGGCCCGGTAGTAGCGCGCGGCCTCCCCCTCGGCGTGCAGCCTGGTGACGAGGTCCCCGTCGATCGGTACGAACCTGATGGCGGACGTCCGCGCCAGCTCGACCAGCCCCTTCGTGGGCAGGCCGCCCGACCAGAAGAAGGCGTCGATCTTCCGCTGCCGCAGCTTGGCCGGCCCGGTGTCGATGCCCTCCGCCAGCGGGGTGATGTCCTTGTGCGGATCGATGCCCGCGGACTTCAGCACCCGGTTGGCGATCAGCCGCACCCCGGAGTCGGGCAGCCCGATGGCCACCCGCTTGTGCCGCAGGTCGGCGACGTTCTGGACGTCCGAGTCGCGCGGTACGACGAGCTGCACGTAGTCGTCGTAGAGCCGGGCCACACCGCGCAGCCGGCCGGCACCGCTGCCGTGCCGCAGCTGGTACGTCTCCACGGCGTCGGCCGCCGCGACCGTGAAGTCGGCCTTCCCGGTCGCCACCCGCTCCACGTTCTCCTGCGAACCCGCGCTGTTGAGCAGCTTCACCCGCAGACCGGGCATGTCCTTGCCCAGCTCGGTGCGCAGCCGCTCCCCGTACTCCTGGTAGACGCCGCGGGGCGTGCCGGTGCTGAAGACGATCGTCCCGCTCGGCGGTTTCTCGCCCAGCGGCAGCAGCCACCACAGCAGCAGCCCGAGGGCCACGACGCCGACGGTCGCGCTCTGGAGCGCCTGGCGCCTGCTGATACGGGGGAACGCTTTGGGCATGCGGGCGATCCTGCCAGGCCGTGCGCGGGCCTGACCAGGGCCGGGGCCACTCCGGGGCCACTCCGGGGCCGCTTCGGGACCACTCTGGGGCTACTTCGGGACCCTGCGGTCCGGGCCCTGTGGACAACTCCGGGCGCTGTCGGTGCCGGCCGCTAGAGTCGCCGTATGAGCCACTCTCCCGCCGACCTCGTCCACGAATTCCACCTCGCCTTCGGCCTCGACGCCCGCAGCACGCCGACCGAGGTGTCCCCCGAACTGGCCGCGCACCGCGGGGAGCTGCTCGCCGAGGAGGCCGCGGAGGTGGCCGAGGTCGCGGTCGAGGGACCGCTGGACCGGCTGGCGCACGAACTGGCGGACGTGGTCTACGTGGCGTACGGCACGGCTCTGGTGCACGGGATCGACCTAGACCAGGTGATCGGCGAGATCCACCGCGCCAACATGAGCAAGCTCGGTCCGGACGGGCAGGTCGCCCGGCGCGCCGACGGCAAGGTCCTCAAGGGCGAGCACTACCGGGCGCCGGACGTGTCGGCCGTGCTGCGCCGCCAGGGCTGGATACCGGCGGCGCAGCCGGACGCTTCCGGACCGCGCGGCTAGCGGCCACGCTCCGGCTCTAGAGGCCGGTGCCGCCCAGCCGGGTCAGTAGACCGGCGAGTCGGCTGATGTCCTCCTCGGCCCAGTGCGGGGCGGCGAAGAGCTCGGCGGCTGTCTCCTCGGCCGTGGCCAGCATCTCCGTCAGGAGCCGTCGGCCGGTCCCGGTCAGCGAGGCGTAGGCCACGCGCGCGTCCCGGGCGTCCGACTCGCGCGTCACCAGCCCGATGCGCTCCAGCGGGGCGAGTCCGCGGGTGACCCCCGACGCCGTCAGCCCCAGCGCCTCGGCCAGGTCCACCCGGCGCATCCGCCCGCCGGGGGCCTGCCCAAGCCTCAGCAGCATCGTGAAGTCGGCCAGGCTCACCCCGTGCAGGCCGCTCAGCCGCGCGTCGAAGCGCCGGACGAGCGCCGCCTGGGCGCGGACGAGCCGCATGGCCGCGTCCAGAGCCTCACTCATAGCCCCCTCCTCGCCCTCTCTCGAGCGCCACTCAATTGCCAGCTCCTTGACTACTCAAGTTTATGCCCCGGTGGAACGAGCGGCACGCCGCTGGCGCTTCCCCAGAGGAGCCTGGGAGAGGTCCTCCGCGGTGGACCGGAGGTTCTTGAAGCCGTAGCCGCGCCCGGTCAGCCACGCCGTCGCCGCCTCCTCGGCCCGCTCGGTCGCCTCGAGGATGTCCTCCTCTTCCTCCCCGGTGTCCGAGAAACGGAAGACGAAGGCCGGTCGGGCGGCGATGTCGTAGCTGAGGTGCCCCTCGGGCGTGTAGGCGGCGCGGAGCACGTCGTGCTCGGCGGCGTCGGCCAGCAGTTCGGCCCGCTGGGCGTCGCTGAGCCCGTCGAAGGCGCCGCGGACGGTGATGCGGAAGGTACGTGTACTCATCCCGCGACCCTACGCACACCCGGCCGCGGGCTTCCATCCAGTTTTCCGCCCCGGTCAGCCGTGGGCCGGCGCCCGGTCAGCGCTCGTAGAGCCCGACGATCGTGCCGCTGGCCAGTTGCTCCCCGTCGAGCACGGCGTGCGCCTCGGCGGCGGTGGCCCGGTCCGGGAGGGAGACGGGTGAGGGGAGGGCGTACAGGCGGAAGACGTAGTGGTGCGCGTTGTCGCCGACGGGCGGCTGCGGGCCGCCATAGCCCCGCTCACCAAAGCCGTTGCGATGGGGCTGGCTGCCCGAGGGTGCCTTGCCCGCGTCCAGGTGCTCGGTGTGCGGGTCGATGCCGGTGACCAGCCAGTGCACGAAGGTTCCCGACGGGGCGTCGGGGTCCTCGCACAACAGGACCAGTTCCGCCGTGTCGTCCGGTACCCCGGACCAGGTCAGCGGCGGAGAGACGTTGCCCGCGTCCCTGGCGTGGCGGCGCGGGATCATGTTCTGGTCACGGAATGCTGCGCTTCTGAGTTCGATGCCGGCCATGGTCCCGGAGTACCCCTCGTGTGCCCGGGCATACGTGAGGCCGGTTCACCGGCGCTTGTGCAGGAACCGGCGCAGCCGTGCCTCCGGCCAGGTGTTGATCACGTCGTCCTTGGTGAGCCAGCCGCGCTGGGCCGTACCCACGCCGTAGCGCATGTTCGCCAGATGGGGGGTGGCGTGCGCGTCGCTGTCGATCGCGAACTTCACGCCGTGCCGCCGGGCCCGCAGGATGTCCTCGTCGCGCAGGTCGAGCCGTTCCGGAGCGGCGTTGATCTCCAGGGCGGTGCCGGTGCGCGCGCACGCGGCGAAGACCTCGTCGAGGTCGGCGTCGATGCCCGGCCGCTTGCCGATGAGCCGGGCGGTGGGGTGGCCGATGATGTTGACGTACGGGTTCTCGCAGGCCCGCACGAGCCGCCGGGTCAGCGCCTCGCGCCCCTGGTTGAAGTGCGAGTGCACCGAGGCGACGCACAGGTCGAAGCCGGCCAGGAACTCCTCCGGCCAGTCCACCTCCCCGTCGGGGTCGATGTTCAGCTCCGCGCCGTGCAGCAGCCGCATGCCGCCGCCCCGGCTGCGCCGGCCGCGCTTGCCGTAGGCGCCGTCGAGCGCGTGCACCTCCTCGCGCTGGGCCAGCATCCGTTCGTCGGTCATCCGCTGCATGTACAGGTTCGGGCCGTGGTCGGTCACCGCGTAGTAGGCGTAGCCGCGCTCGGCCGCCGCGGCGACCATCTCCTCCAGCGGGGCGAGCCCGTCGGTGAGGTCGGTGTGGGTGTGCAGGTCACCCCGGATGTCGCTCTCCTCGACCAGGACGGGCAGCTCGTCGTTCAGCCCCGCCTCGATCTCCCCGCGGTCCTCGCGCAGCGCCGGCGGGATCCAGGGCAGGCCGAGCCGGGCGTAGACCTCCTCCTCCGTCGCGGAGACGATCTTCTCGCCGGTCTCGGTGTCGAAGAGCCCGTACTCGGACAGCTTGAGCTTCTGGTGCACGGCCAGTTCCCGGGTGCGGATGTTGTGCGCCTTGGAGCCGGTGAAGTACTGCAGCGCCGCGCCCCAGGAGTCCGGTGGCACGACGCGCAGGTCGACGTTGAGACCCTTGTCGGTGCGGACCGAGGTCTTCTTCTCGCCGTGCGCGATGACCTCCGCGGCGTACGGCAGCTCGGTGAAGGCCTGCATGAGCGGCGCCGACTTCGCCGCGGCCACGAGGACGTCGATGTCGCCGATGGTCTCGCGGCCCCGGCGCAGCGAGCCGGCGTACGTGCACTTCCGGCAGCCGGTGACGCCGGACAGCTCGGCGACGATGTCGGCGGCGAGGTCCATGGCGACGTCGATCAGTACGCGGTCGCCGGAGGACCGCAGGAGTTCGATGCCGTGGAGGATGTTCTCCTCGGTCTTGGGGCCGAAGCCCTTCAGGTCGCGCAGCCGCTCCTCGTGGATGGCCTCGGCCAGCTCCTCGACCGAGGAGATGCCCAGCTCCTCGTACAGGAGGCAGGCCTTCTTCGGGCCGAGGGTGGGGATGGCCGTCAGCCGCCGGACGCCCGCGGGGATCCTGGCCCGCAGTTCCTCGACCGCGGACACGCTGCCGGTGCGGAAGTACTCGACGATCTTCTCGGCGATCGACTTGCCGACATTGGGGATCTCCTGGAGACCCTTGGCATCGAGCGTGGACACGTCGGCGTGATAGCCGCCCACCGCCCGCGCGGCCTTCTCGTAGACGCGCGCCCGGAACGCGTCCCCTCCGGTGATCGAGATCAGGTCCGCGTACTCGGCGAAGAGCGCGGCGACCTCGTCGTTGGAACGAGCCACACCCTCAGGGTAGGCAGCGGGGGCGGGGTCGGCAGCGGGGCCGGGTGGGGGCGTGTGTGGGCCGCTGTCACGCCGTCACCGGGCGCAGATGCTCCTCGCACCACTCCCGGGCCGTCTCGGCGACCCGCTCCAGCGCGCCGGGTTCCTCGAACAGATGCGTGGCTCCCGGGATCACCCGCAGGGTGCTCGGGGCCCGCATCCGCCGGGCGGCCTCCTCGTTGAGCCGGAGCACGTGTTCGTCCCGGCCGCCGACGATCAGCAGGACCGGTGCGCGTACGGCGGGGAGCGCGTCGCCCGCCAGATCGGGCCGTCCGCCACGGGAGACGACGGTCAGGACGCGGTCCGGGTGCGCGGCGGCGGCGACCAGCGCAGCGGCGGCGCCGGTGCTGGCGCCGAAGAGCACGACGGGCAGGGCACGGGTGCCGGGCCGGGCGCCGAGCCAGTCCAGAGCGGCCACGAGCCGGCGCCCCAGCAGCGGAATGTCGAAGCGGAGCTCGGCGGTCAGCATGTCCCGGCGCTCCTCCGCCTCGGTGAGCAGGTCGATCAGCAGGGTGCCCAGCCCGGCCCGGCGCAGCTCGGCGGCGACCGCCCGGTTGCGCGGGCTGTGCCGGGAGCTTCCACTGCCGTGCGCGAACAGCACCACGGCCCGCGCCCGCTCCGGCAGCACGAGATCACCGGGGAGGTCGGCGCCGTCGGCGGGCACGAGAACGGTCTCGGACGTCATCGCGATCAACTTCTTCGAAAGAGCCCTCGGAGTCATCGTCACCCGCGTACCCAGTCCTGGGCAGACGTGTACCCCCGCGCGCCCCGCCTCGGCGGCCGGCGGCCTCGCCTAGCCTCGCCTAGGCCGCGTCGCGCCACACCTTCACGTCCAAGGTGGCGTACGTCGTCCCGGACGAGCCCCGGTACGTCACCAGCCCCACGTGCCCCGTCCCGCTGATGACGCACATCTGCTGGCCGACGGCGAGGTCCTTGACCCAGACGTAACTCCTGTAGCCGGTCGTCGACTTGCACACGTCCAGGCTTCCCTGCCGGCCCGTCGGCAGCACGGCGAGGGAACTGCCGGAGGTGGTGCCGGGGGCGAGGACCGCGCCCGCGGAGTAGACGGCGTAGGTCAGATCCTCGTCGGAGGTCCCGGTGTCCGCCTTGGACCGCACCGGGGTGTCCGCCAGGTACAGGTCATGGCTCTTGGTCATCCGGATCCCGGCGTACGTCACCGGGGCCGGGGCCTTCGGAGCCGCGGGCTTGCTGGACGCGGCGGTCGGAGGAGCCGAGGTCGCGGCCCGCGTGGGCGTCGCTGGCCCGGAAGTACTCGGCGGTACGGAGGACTTGGCGGATTTCGGGCTCTTCGAGGTCCGAGCCGACGGCGAGCCGGACGGCGACGCCGACGTCGATGCCGTGGCGGCTGTGGCCGACCGCGATGCGGCCACGGCCTGTGCCCGGTCGCCGCCCTTGTCGTCGTTCCCCGGAGCGAGCAGCAGCGCGGTGACGGCCCCGCAGGCGACGAGCACGACGGCGGCCCCCGACAGCATCCAGACCCTGGCGCCGCGCTTGCCGCCGGTGGTCATGGGGGAGGTCTGCGCGGCGGCCGGCTCCTGCTGCTGAGGCCAGCCGGGCGGCGCGTACGGGCCTGGTGCGGCCCCCTGCCCGATGACGAAGGGGCCGGGGAGCGCGGCATGGGACTGCGGGGTGTGGGGCGGCGAGGCGGGGGAGTAGGGCGAGGCGGGGGAGTAGGGGGCAGGGGGCCCGAAGGCGCCGGGATCGGCAGGGGTGTGGCCGCCTGAACCGGCAGGCGTGTGCCCGCCGTACCCGCCGTACCCGCCGGAACCGGCAGCCGCGTAACCGTCTGCACCCCCATCGCCGTAACTGGCCGTACCGCCCGTACCGCCCCTACCGCCCGTGCCGCCGTTGCCGTGACCGCCCGTGCCGCCGGAGGCATCCGTGCCCAGGGCCGCGCGGGCCCGGGCCTGATCGGCGCCCTGGGTCCGGGCCGCTATCCCCGCGGCCAGCTCGCCCGGCAGCCACGCGCCGGAGGTGACCAGCGCCTCGGCACCGCGCTGTGCCTGGATCGTCTGGACGGAGCGGATGACCTCCTCGACGGAAGGCCGCTCGGCGGCGCTCTTGCGCAAACAGCGCGCCACCAACTCCCGTACCTCCTCCGGCACATGGCCGAGGTCGGGCTCCGAGTGCACCACTCGGTAGAGCACCGCGTGCGGATCCCCGTCCCCGAAGGCGGCACGGCCCGTCGCCGCGAAGACGGCGGTCTGCCCCAGCGCGAACACGTCGGCCGAGGGAGCGGCCTCCCCGCCGAGCACCTGCTCCGGCGCCATGTAGGCGACCGTGCCGACGGCCATGCCGCTCTGTGTCACCGCCGTGGCGTCCGCGGCCCGCGCGACACCGAAGTCGATGACGCGCGGGCCGTCGGCGGCGAGCAGTACGTTCGACGGCTTGAGGTCCCGGTGCACGATGCCCGCGCGGTGCACCGCCTGCAGGGCCTCGGCGACACCGGCGATCAGCCGCAGCACGGTGTCGACGGGCAGTGCCCCGTGATCGGCCACGGCTTCGGCGAGGGACGGCCCCGGAACATAAGCAGTCGCACACCACGGCACGGACCCCTCGGTGTCACTGTCCACGACCGGTGCCGTGTACAGCCCGTGCACCCGGCCGGCCGCGGCCACCTCGGCCCGGAACCGCCTGCGGAACTCGGCGTTCTCGGCCAGCTCCGGCCGGATCACCTTGACCGCGACGGCCCGGCCGCCGGGCGTGTGCGAGAGATATACCCGCCCCATGCCGCCGGACCCGAGCCGCGCCACCAGCACGTAAGCACCGACGACCTTCGGATCGCCGTCCTCCAGCGGCTGGAAACTCCCCGCATCCGGCCCACCGTTGCTCAACACGCGTACTCCACCCCGAGATCTGCTCCGTCGCGCCTTATTGCATCACGGGCCCCGCACGCCCCGCCCGGCAGAGCAGTACCCACCGTCTCTTCGAGCAAGGGCAATCCCGTCGGGCGCCGTTTCCGTATGACTTCACAGAAGGCAACACCTCCGGCCCCCGGCAGCCTCGGCAGCTCACTCGTTCCACACGCCTCCTGCGCGCACGAGCCACATGAACGACTGGAGTCACCATGAACTCCGTCTCCACCAGCGAAGTCGCCCTGAGAGGACTGGGGGCGTGCTGTGCCCTCGCCAACGTGGTGGTGCACGGACTCCTCGTCCCTGATCACCTCAAGGAGAAGCTCTACATCGGCGTCCTGTTCACCCTCGGCAGCGCCGTCATGCTCGCCGTGGCGGTGGCACTGGTGATCCGGAGACGTCCCACGCTCGCATGGACGACCGGAGCTTTCGTCAGCCTCGGCATGATCATCGGTTTTCTGCTGTCGCGCACCGTCGGCCTGCCGGACGGCTACTACGAACCCGGCTGGGAGCCGCCCTACGGCCCTCTTTCCCTGATCGCCGAGGGACTGTTCGTCCTCGCCTTCCTCGCCTGGCTGGGAGGGAGACAGACGGCCGGTGCCGCCCCGGGGCCGCAGCACAAGGCGGAGGCGTGGACAGCGAGCGGGTCGCGTCCGGACCGGGCGAATGGCGGCAGAGACAGGTGAAGCCGTACCGCACTGGGGAGCTCACGAGGCCCTCCGTGGGCCGACTGCCTACCCTTGAACCCGGGGCCGGCAGGAGCTGAAGGGCTCTCACACAGGCGGTGGCGTTCCATGCGGTACGTGGCGGTGAGCGCGCTGAGTCATCCTGGGCTGCTCCGTGAACGGAACGAGGACAGCCTCGTGGTCGGGCCGTGGACCCTGTGCGCCACGGTGACCGAGAGCCCGCAGACCCTGGTCTTCCCGCTCGGGACGCCCCTCGTCGTCGCCGTCGCCGACGGGCTCGGCGGGCAGCCCGGGGGCGATGTGGCCAGCGCCCTGGTCGTACGGCGGATGGCGGCGCTCGGTCCTGCCCTGGGCGGCGAGGACGCCGTACGAGGCGCGTTGAACGCGTGCAACCACGCCGTGTACGCGGCCGTCGGAGGCGAGGAAAGCGGGCTTGCCGGCATGGGGACGACCGTCGCCGGCGTGGTCGTGCGGCTCGACTCGCTACTGGTGTTCAACGTGGGCGACAGCCGGGTCTTCGCCGCCCCCCGTGACGGGCTGCGCCAGATGAGCGTCGACGACAGCCCCCCGCTCGAACCCGGGCGGCGCACCACGTCCCTCGTCACCCAGTGCCTGGGCGGCAGCCGCGCGTACCGGGCCGTCCAGCCCCATGTGACGGTCGAGTCCCTGTCTCCCGGCGACCGCTACCTCATCTGCACCGACGGTCTGACCGATCCGCTGCCGACGGACGTGCTCGACGACGTGATGCGGGAGCAGGACGACCGCCGGGCGGCCTTCGAACTGTGGAAGGCCGCCATCGCCGCGGGCGGCCCGGACAACATCACGCTGGCCGTCGTAAGCGTCGCGGACGCGTAAGCGAGCCGCCGGTCAAAGGTCATCCACGTCATCCGGCGGGAAGCCGTACCGCCCCTGGAGCCGCACGAAACAGGCTCCCGTCACCACCCGCAAGCGCTCCAGCCCCGCCGCGGTGCGCTCGAAGAGCACCACCTGCTCGCGCCCGCCCGGCCCGATCGGCTGCACGAGGCGGCCCCGTAGCCGTACCTGCGCGACCAGCGGCGCGGGCACCTCCAGGAAGGCGGCCGACACGAGGACCGCGTCGTACGGAGCGCGGTCCGGCACGCCACCGCTGCCGTCGCCGACCCGCAGCTCCACGTTCCGTACGCCCTGACGCGCGAGGTTCACCCGCGCCTGGCGGGCGATGCCCGGCCGCAGCTCGATGCTGACCACGTCGGCGGCCAGCCGGGCGAGCAGGGCGGTCTGGAAGCCGAGCCCCGTACCGATCTCCAGGACGTGCTCGCCCCCGCCCAGACCGAGGCTCTCAATCATCAGGACGGACAGCGAGGGCTGCGTGGTGACCTGTCCCTGCCCGATCGCCACGGGTACGTCCCGGTAGGCGGCAGCCTCCTGACCGGCCGGGACGAAGGCGGCCCGGGGAGTCGCGCGCACGGCTTCGAGCAGCCGCTCGTCCCGGATCCCGGCGGCTGCGAGGGCTCGCAGGAGATCCTCGGGCGCCCTGGCCACGGAGTTCACGAGCAGGTCACCTCACCACACCGGGAGCGCCTCGCGACCGCCTACGGTGGAGACATGAGCGAGATCGTCGTCTACGAACTCGACAAGCCGGTGGCGACGCGCACCTCCCCGGGGACACCAGGCGGACGGGAACGGCGCGTCCGCAAGGTGCACGCGGCACCCGCGGCCCCGGGGTCGCGCACCGCTGCCGGACCGCGGACCCTCTGCGGCAAGGACACCTTCGCCATGGAGACGGCCCGCTGGCAGCCCTCCGAACAGCCTGGAGCGCTCTGGTACCCCGCGGAACACGCATCCGTGGTGTGCCCGGACTGCGATGCCGTGATCGAAGCCTGACCCGGTCAGCCTCGTTCCACGTACTCCTTGAAGTGCTCCAGATCGCTGCGGACGAGCCGTTCGATCGCGTTCGTCTGGGCGAACCCCTTGGGCCCGCCGAAAGTCTCCCGGACGGTGTCGGGGTCGTACTCCAGCCGTGCCTGGATCCGGGTGTGATCCCGGTCGATCGGCTGTACCGAGAAGGAGCCCGTCAGCTCGGGGGCGCTCGTGGTGAGCCACTCCATCACGCGCTCGCCGCGGCGGTCGGAGACCTCGGCCTCGACCTCCCGGGCTCCGCCAAGTGCCTCGACCTCCAGATGTGCTCGGCCCCCTGTCTCCGTACGCGCGCCCCGCACGCCGTCCACGAAGCGCGGATAGTTCTCCACCCGGTGAAGGGTCTCCCAGGCCGTATCGATCGGAACGCCGACGTCGACGTGTACTTCGAGGGTGCTCATGAAACTCACCTCCACGTGCAGCTGATGCCGCATGGCCTTCTGTTTACAGTGTGCGCCCTGTGACCCTTGCGAAAGGGGACGAGCCGATCGGCGTCCGGGTCCGCGGCGCGGAGGAGTGCGGGGGACAGTCGTGGGGATCTTTCTTCTGGTCTTCTGGGGCGGCAGCGCCTGTTGTGGCGTGCCCGGCGGTTGTGGAACGAAGGTCCCTCCACGGCGCTCGTCGTGGCGGTGTTGCTGATCGCCCGTCTTCCTGGCCGGTGTCGCGCTTCAGCTCTCGGTGGCGTGGTTCAACCGGCCCCGCTGGTGCGTCCCCTCCTACCTCCGGGGCGAAGCGGGAGCGTGGGCGGAGCGGCACCCGGGCAAGGCGGGCTGACCGGTCGGTGCGGCGGGAGCGTCCCCCGGACGGTCTACCCTTGAGCCATGACTAGCAGCCTCGACCGGAGCTCCACCGTGGACGTTCAGGGATCCAAGAGTTACGAGATCCGCACCTACGGGTGCCAGATGAACGTTCACGATTCCGAGCGATTGGCCGGGCTGCTGGAAGAGGCCGGTTACGTGCGGGCGCCCGAGGGGTCGGACGGGGACGCGGACGTCGTCGTCTTCAACACCTGCGCCGTGCGGGAGAACGCCGACAACCGGCTGTACGGCAACCTCGGCCGGCTCGCGCCGAAGAAGGCCTCGCGGCCCGGGATGCAGATCGCGGTCGGCGGCTGTCTCGCGCAGAAGGACCGCGACACCATCGTGAAGAAGGCGCCCTGGGTGGACGTAGTCTTCGGTACGCACAACATCGGCAAGCTGCCGGTCCTGCTTGAGCGCGCGCGGGTGCAGGAAGAGGCTCAGGTCGAGATCGCCGAGTCGCTGGAGGCGTTCCCCTCCACGCTGCCGACGCGGCGCGAAAGCGCGTACGCGGCGTGGGTGTCGATCTCCGTCGGCTGCAACAACACCTGCACCTTCTGCATCGTCCCGGCGCTGCGCGGCAAGGAGAAGGACCGCCGCCCCGGGGACATCCTCGCCGAGGTGGAGGCGCTCGTCGCGGAAGGCGTCAGCGAGATCACGCTGCTCGGGCAGAACGTCAACGCCTACGGCTCCGACATCGGCGACCGCGAGGCCTTCAGCAAGCTGCTGCGCGCCTGCGGGCACATCGAGGGCCTGGAGCGGGTCAGGTTCACCTCCCCGCACCCGCGCGACTTCACCGACGACGTCATCGCCGCCATGGCCGAGACGCCGAACGTCATGCCGCAGCTGCACATGCCGCTCCAGTCCGGCTCGGACACCGTCCTGAAGGCGATGCGCCGCTCGTACCGGCAGGAGCGTTACCTCGGGATCATCGAGAAGGTGCGCGCCGCCATCCCGCACGCCGCGATCACCACCGACATCATCGTGGGCTTCCCGGGCGAGACCGAGGAGGACTTCGAGCAGACGCTGCACGTGGTTCGCGAGGCGCGGTTCACACAGGCGTTCACCTTCCAGTACTCCAAGCGGCCCGGCACGCCCGCCGCCACCATGGAGAACCAGATCCCCAAGGAGGTCGTCCAGGCGCGCTACGAGCGGCTCGTCGCCCTCCAGGAGGAGATCTCCTGGGAGGAGAACAAGAAGCAGGTCGGCCGCACGCTGGAGCTGATGGTCGCCGAGGGCGAGGGCCGCAAGGACGGCGCCACGCACCGGCTGTCCGGGCGCGCCGCCGACAACCGGCTCGTCCACTTCACCAAGCCGGAGCAGGAGGTCCGCCCCGGTGACGTGGTCACCGTCGAGGTGACGTACGCCGCCCCGCACCACCTCCTTGCCGAGGGCGCCGTCCTCGACGTGCGCCGCACGCGCGCGGGGGACGCCTGGGAGAAGCGTCAGGCCGCCGCGGCGGCCAAGCCGGCGGGGGTCATGCTCGGGCTGCCGAAGATCGGCGTCCCGGAGCCGCTGCCGGCCGCCGCGAGCGCCTGCGGCTGCGACTAGCCGCTGCCTGCGGCGCCGTCCGCCCGGCCTGCCGTGGCGCTCGGAGTCGCGTGGCACTCGGCGTGGGGTGACGCCAGGTCGTCGTACGGCGTTACCCTGCCGATCATGCTTGTCGCCGCCGCTGTCTGCCCCTGCCCGCCGCTACTCGTTCCCGAGGTCGCCGCGGGTGCCGCACCCGAGATGGACGCCGCGCGCGCGGCGTGCGTGGACACCCTCGGCGTGCTCGCCGCCGCCCGCCCCGACAAGCTCGTGGTCGTCGGGACCGCCGAGCAGAGCCGGCGCGGACCGTACCCGCAGGGCGCCCAGGGACACTTCCGGGGCTTCGGCGTCGACCTGGACGTCACGCTGGGACCCGCCACGGACACCGTCCCCGAGCGCGAGCTGCCGACGTCGCTGGCCGTCGCCGCCTGGCTGCTGCAGCGGACCGGCTGGGCGGACGCCCCGGTCGAGGGACTCGGCGTCGGGGAAACGCTGGCCCCCGAGCGGTGCGCCGAAGCAGGGCGGGACATCGCCGCCCAGGCGGACCGGGTGGCGTTGCTGGTGATGGGCGACGCCAGCGCGCGCCGCACGCTCAAGGCGCCGGGCTACCTGGACGAGCGGGCCGCCCCCTTCGACGCGGAGGTGGCGCGTGCCCTGGGCGCGGCGGACGTGGCGGCCGTCCAGGCGCTGGACGCCGAGCTGGCGTACGAACTGAAGGCCGCGGGCCGGGCCCCCTGGCAGATCCTCGCGGGCGCGGCCGAGGGCGCCGGCCTCGGCGGTGCCCTCCTGTACGACGACGCCCCGTACGGCGTGGGCTATCTCGTCGCCACGTGGTCGTAGCCGCCCGGTAGCTCCTGGGCAGGCGGGACGGCGTCGGCGGACGGCCGGGAGCCCAACCGCTCCGCGGCCGTCCGCCGGTCAACGAAGTCGCCGGTGTCGCCGATGGCACCGGTGTCTTTCTTCAGCAGCCCAGGATGATCAGGAAGCCGGAGGCGGCGGGCCTTCCGGGTGCATCGGGGTCGCCGGGTCGCCGCCCTCGGGGCCCTCGCCCTCCTTGTGTGCCAGGCGGTCCATGGCCTCCTTGGCCTTGCCCGTGCCCGCCTGGATCTTGTCGCTGTACCTGTGCTTGGTCCGCTCGTCGACGGCATGCGCGGCCTTGTCGATGCCGTGCTGGACCTTGTCCCCGTGCTGCCGTGCGAGGTCCGACACCTTGTCCTTGGCAGGGGCGAGCTTGGCCTTCACATTCTCCAACAGACCCATGGTCCACCTTCCCTCGCGGGACAGTTACGTGCGGGCGCTCTCGCCGGTCTCGCGGTCGGCGGCCTCCTCGGCGGACTGCTGCCTGGGAATCCCGGCACCCTCGGCCGCGTCGGCGGCGGCTTCCGGCTCCGCCGCCGCGCCTTCGCGCGCGTCCTGGGCCGAGCCCCTCGCCTCCGTCGGCTCCGGCTCCGATTTCGCCTCCGCTTCCGCCGCCTCGGCCGTTCCCGGTTCCGGGTCGGCCTGCGCCTCGGTGGCCGATGCCTCCTGAGTCGTCTCCTGAGTCGTCGCCTGAGCCGCCTTCGGCCTGCCGAGGAGTCGTGCAAAAACGCCCATATCCACTCCATACGGTACTCGTGCGGGCGAAATCCCGCGTCACCCGGTGCGTTGGGTTGCGCCGCCCGGGTCACCGCCTCCGGCGGCCCGGCAGGCCGCACCTCGCCTCGGGCAACGACCCGGGGTCCGCGCCGTCACGTAACTCGTTCGAGGCCCCGTCCGGAGGTTTGCGAAACTGGTGCGGTGAGCAGTGCATCCCTCGCCCCCCGCGTCATCGCCGTCGTCGGACCCACCGCGGCCGGAAAGTCCGATCTCGGCGTCTTCCTGGCCCAGCGGCTCGGCGGCGAGATCGTCAATGCCGACTCCATGCAGCTCTACCGTGGGATGGACATCGGCACCGCCAAGTTGACGCCCGAAGAGCGCGGCGGCATCCCGCACCACCTGCTGGACATCTGGGACGTGACGGTCGCCGCCTCGGTTGCCGAGTACCAGAAGCTGGCCCGCGAGCGGATCGACGCGCTGCTCGCCGAGGGCCGCTGGCCGATCCTGGTCGGCGGTTCCGGCCTGTATGTCCGCGGCGCGGTCGACAACCTGGAGTTCCCGGGCACCGACCCCGAGGTCAGGGCCCGCCTGGAGGACGAGCTGGTGCTCCGCGGCCCGGGCGCCCTGCACGCCCGGCTGGCCGCCGCCGACCCCGAGGCCGCCCGCGCGATCCTGCCCAGCAACGGCCGCCGTATCGTCCGGGCCCTGGAGGTGATCGAGATCACCGGCCAGCCCTTCACCGCCAATCTGCCCGGCCACGACTCCGTCTACGACACCGTCCAGATCGGCGTCGACGTGGCTCGTCCGGAGCTGGACGAGCGCATCGCGCGGCGCGTCGACCGGATGTGGGAGGCCGGACTCGTGGACGAGGTGCGCGCACTGGAGGCGCAGGGCCTGCGCGAGGGGCGCACGGCCTCGCGCGCGCTGGGCTACCAGCAGGTGCTCGCGGCGCTCGCCGGGGATTGCACCGAAGCGGAAGCGCGGGACGAGACCGTACGCGCCACCAAGCGCTTCGCGCGCCGCCAGGATTCATGGTTCAGGCGCGATCCCCGGGTGCACTGGTTGAGTGGGGCGGAGGCGGACCGCGCGGAACTTCCGCAGCTGGCTCTGGCGTTGGTCGAACGACCGGTTACAGCCTGATCACGTGATGGCATCGGGATGCGCTGCCGGTCATCGAGGCCTTCGGCGCCGTGCCATCATCGAGCGTCGATCGACCAAGTGGAGTCCTAGTTGGGAGGGCGCGTGGCGATGGAGGCCGGCCCTCGCGACACCGCACAGAGCACCGAGCCTGTGACCACCGACGGTCCTGTGACCACCGACGGTCCCGTCACCACTGACAGTACGTACGCCACGGACAGCGACGAACTGGGCAGCCGGGTCGAGGACCGCCTGGAGGACCGGCTGGCCGACGACGGGCCGGACGAGACGCCGGACGGTGTGACCGACGACGGGCCCGAGCCCGAGGAGATGTACGCGGGCGGACCGGAGGTCGAGGTCGAGCTGCGTCCGCAGCGGCGGCTGCGCATCTGGCAGCTCGCGCCGATCGTGGGACTGGCCGCCGGCGGCTCCCTGATGTTCGCCTTCCCGCTCGCCTTCGACTTCGGCGACAGCGGCGCGGTCATCGCCATGCTGGGCCTGCTGATCTGCTCGTGCGCCGCGGGCTGGGGCATGATGGCCGCCCGCCGGGTGGGCTACACCTGGCCGGGACTGCCCCCGCGCGGCTCCGGCCGCCGGGCCGACTGGCGGGTCGTCCTCGGCTATGTGCTGCTGGTGGCCGTCGCGGTCGTCCTCGCCGTGTGGCGGGTGGCCCGCCTGCGCTAGCGGTGCGGGGCGGTCGCGAGGCTAGCGGCACGGGTCCGGGCGCGGGGAATGTCCTGGCGAACCCGTACGATCGAGGAATGAGCACGCGGATCGCCTTCCTCAAGGGTCACGGCACCGAGAACGACTTCGTGATCGTCCCCGACCCCGAGAACGCCCTCGACCTGACCCCGGCCGCCGTCGCCGCCCTGTGCGACCGCCGGGCCGGTATCGGTGGCGACGGCGTGCTGCACGTGGTGCGGTCCGCCGCGCACCCGGAGGCCCGGGAGCTGGCCGCCGAGGCGGAGTGGTTCATGGACTACCGCAACGGCGACGGTTCGGTCGCCGAGATGTGCGGCAACGGCGTTCGTGTGTTCGCGCGCTACCTCCAGCACGCCGGACATGTGGGCGAAGGGGACCTCGCGATCGCCACGCGCGGGGGCGTGAAGACCGTCCACATCGCCAAGGACGGTGACATCACCGTCGGCATGGGCAGCGCCCGCCTCCCCGAAGGGGACGTCACGGTGAGCGTCGGCGAGCGCAACTGGCCCGCGCGCAACGTGAACATGGGCAACCCGCACGCCGTCGCCTTCGTGGACGACCTCGCCCACGCCGGTGACCTGTACGGCCCGCCGCCCGTCAGCCCGGCGACGGCCTACCCCGAGGGCGTCAACGTCGAGTTCGTCGTGGACCGCGGCCCCCGCCACGTCGCCATGCGCGTGCACGAGCGCGGCTCCGGCGAGACCCGCTCCTGCGGCACGGGCGCCTGTGCCGTCGCCGTGGCCACCGCCCGCCGAGACGGTGCCGACCCGGCCGTCACCGGCACTCCGGCCACGTACACCGTGGACGTGCCCGGTGGACGCCTCGTCATCACCGAACGGCCCGACGGCGAGATCGAGATGACCGGACCCGCCGTCATCGTCGCCGAGGGCGAGCTCGACGCCGACTGGCTGGAAAACGCGCTTCGTTGACCGGGCCTTCGCTCACCCGGTGGCTCCCGGCCGCCGGGATCGTTCGAAACCTCGGCCGAGTTCAGGCCACGTGGCGCAAATCCTAAACCTCGTCAGCGTCGCTCGAATGGGTGATCCGTTTCACGCTCGGCGAGAGGCGGTCAACCGCACGTGGTGGGCTCGATAGCATCAAGCACCGGCACGGACGGGGGAACGTCGCCATCCCTGAGACGCGTATGCCCTGGGGGCCCCGTCCGCCGGACCACGAGCCGGAGGTGCCCATGAGTGCGGAGGCCACGAACCCTGCGAGTCCTGGCCCGGTAGCGGCCACGACGGCAGCAGCTGCCACGGTGCCGACAGCGTCCACGGCGCCCACAGCGCCGACGGCATCCGCGGCGCCGACGGCGGTCCGCAGGAAGTCCCGGCCGCGGATCGACCTGCGCCGACTGGGCCGGGCCGCGCTGCTGGGCCCCGCCGCCCGCGGCAAGCTGCCGGACGCGATCAGCCATGTCGTGGAAGCGCACCGCGCCCACCACCCCGACGCGGACCTCGAACCCCTGCGCCGCGCCTACGTCCTCGCGGAGTCCTCGCACCGCGGCCAGATGCGCAAGAGCGGCGAGCCGTACATCACCCATCCGCTCGCGGTGACCCTCATCCTCGCCGAACTCGGCGCCGAGACCACCACCTTGACGGCCTCGCTGCTCCACGACACCGTCGAGGACACCGACGTGACGCTCGATCAGGTGCGGGAACAGTTCGGTGAGGAGGTTCGTTATCTGGTCGACGGCGTCACGAAGCTGGAGAAGGTCGACTACGGAGCCGCCGCCGAACCGGAGACCTTCCGCAAGATGCTCGTCGCCACCGGCAGCGACGTGCGCGTGATGTCGATCAAACTCGCCGACCGGCTGCACAACATGCGCACCCTGGGCGTGATGCGCCCCGAGAAACAGGCCCGGATCGCCAAGGTCACCCGCGACGTCCTCATCCCGCTCGCCGAACGCCTCGGCGTGCAGGCCCTGAAGACCGAGCTGGAGGATCTCGTCTTCGCGATCCTCCACCCCGAGGAGTACGAGCACACCAGAGCCCTCATCGCCGAGAACGCCGGCCGCCCCGAGGACCCCCTCGCCGGGATCGCCGACGAGGTTCGCGGTGTGCTGCGCGAGGCCGACATCCAGGCCGAAGTCCTCATCCGGCCCCGGCACTTCGTGTCCGTCCACCGCGTGGCCCGCAAGCGCGGACGACTGCGCGGCGCCGACTTCGGCCGGCTGCTGGTGCTCGTCAACGAGGACGCCGACTGTTACGGCGTGCTCGGCGAGCTGCACACCTGTATGACACCGGTCGTCTCGGAGTTCAAGGACTTCATCGCCGTTCCGAAGTTCAACCTCTACCAGTCCCTGCACACCGCCGTCGCCCGCGCCGACGGACAGGTGGCCGAAGTCCTCATCCGCACCCACCAGATGCACAAGGCCGCCGAGGCCGGCGTCGTCGCGCTCGGCAATCCGTACGCTCCCGGATCCGACGACCCCGCCGACGGCGAGCGCGCCGACCCGACCCGCCCCGGCTGGCTCTCCCGGCTGCTGGAATGGCAGCGGGCGGCCCCCGACCCGGACACCTTCTGGTCCACCCTGCGCGCGGACCTCGCCCAGGACCGCGAGATCACCGTCTTCCGTCCCGACGGCGGCACCCTGGGCCTGCCCGAGGGCGCCACCTGCGTCGACGCCGCCTACGCGCAGTACGGCGAGGACGCGCACGCCTGCATCGGCGCCAGCGTCAACGGCCGCCTGGCCACCCTCAGCACCGTCCTGCGGGACGGCGACACCGTCCAGCTGATCATGGGTCAGGACCCGGCCTCCGAGCCTTCCCGCGAGTGGCTGGAGCACGCCCACACCCCGGCCGCCCGCATCGCCATCCAGCGCTGGCTGGCCACACACCCCGCCGCCGGCGCGGAGGAGGGGAGCGAGGAGACCTCCGTCGGTGCGGAGGCGGCGAGCGGTCCCCGCGCCGCCTCCGCTCGGAGCATCGCCGCCCGGCCCGCGGAGAGCGCCCCCGTCTCCCGGCCCCGGGGTGCCGACGTCCTCGTGGACCGGCCCGGGGCCACCGTGCGGCTCGCCCGGTGCTGTACGCCGGTGCCGCCCGACGAGATCACCGGCTTCGCCGTACGCGGGGGAGCGGTGACCGTGCACCGCGTGGAGTGCGCGGCGGTGGCGCACATGACGGAGCGGGGGCGCGCGGAGATCGGCGTGCGCTGGGGGGACACCACCGAGTGCCGGGTCACGCTGGTCGCTGAATCGTTCGGCCGCCCGCATCTGCTCGCCGACCTCACCGAGGCGATCTCATCGGCAGGCGTCGACATCGTCTCGGCCACCGTCGAACCGCCCAGCCAGCAGCGGGTCCGCCACACCTACACCCTCCAACTCCCCGACGCCGCCCACCTCCCGGCGCTCATGCGCGCCATGCGCGACGTCCCCGGCGTGTACGACGTGAGCCGCGCTCAGCACCAGGCACCTGCCCCCTGACGTTCCCCCCGAGGCCCTGCGCGGCAGGTCCGCCATGGCCAGAAGGCCCCCCGGGCCAACCCGTTCGGGTGGGCCGGAAGCGCGTCGCCGCCGGGGGGCGCGTGCGCGCTGGTAGCGGTGGTGCATGCTGCTCAACTCCCGCCCTCGGCCCAGGCCCAGGCTCCTCCGGCGCCGGAAGGCGGCCCTGCTCGCCTCCGCCGTCTCCGTCTGCCTCCTCGCCGCCGGTGCCCCGGCCGAGCCGCTGGGCATCGGCGACCGGCTGTTCCCGAACCTGGGCAACCCGGGATACGACGTGGCGTCGTACGACCTGTCCCTCACCTATCCCGGCACGAACGACAAGCCGCTCCAGGCCGTCACCACCATCGACGCCCGGACCACCACCCAGCTGGACCGCGTCAACCTCGACTTCGGGCACGGCACCGTCGAGTCCGTCGAGGTCGACGGGCACCCAGCGGACTTCGCCACTGCCGGTGAGGATCTCGTCGTCACGCCGGCCCACCCCCTGCCGCTCGGCAGCTGGACCCGGATTACCGTGCGGCACACCAGCGACCCCGTCACCGCCAAAGGCCAGGACGGCGGCTGGGTGCGCACCTCCGACGGGCTCGCCATGGCCAACCAGGCCGACGCCGCCCACCTGGTCTTCCCGTGCAACGACCACCCGTCCGACAAGGCGAGGTTCACCTTCCGGATCACCGCCCCGAACGACTACACGGTCGTCGCGAACGGTCTGCCCACGGGTGCGGAACGAGTCGGCCCCACCACCACCTGGACGTACCGCACCCAGCACCCCATGGCCACCGAACTCGCCCAGGTGTCCATCGGCCGCTCCGCCGTCCTGCACCGCGACGGACCGCACGGACTGCCCGTCCGCGACGTCGTGCCCAGCGGCGACCGCAAGGCTCTCGAACCCTGGCTCGCGAAGACGCCCGACCAGATCGCGTGGCTGGAGAGCAAGGTCGGTCCTTACCCGTTCGAGACGTACGGCCTGCTCATGGCCCAGGCCGCCACCGGGTTCGAACTGGAGACACAGACCCTCTCGCTCTTCGAGAAGGACCTGTTCGCCGAGCCCGCCTACCCCAAGTGGTACGTCGAGTCGATCATGGTGCACGAGCTGTCCCACCAGTGGTTCGGCGACAGCGTCAGCCCGCGCAGCTGGTCCGACGTGTGGCTGAACGAGGGGCACGCCACCTGGTACGAGGAGCTGTACGCGGAGGAGAAGGCGCACCGGCCCATGGAGGACCGCATGAAGGCGGCCTACGGCGTCTCCGACCACTGGCGCGAGACCGGCGGCCCGCCCGCCCTGCCCAAGCCGCCCGCACCCGGCCAGAAGATCAGCATCTTCCGCCCCAACGTCTACGACGGCGCCGCGCTCGTGCTGTACGCCCTGCGCCAGGAGATCGGCCGGGAGAGGTTCGAGCGCCTGGAGCGGATCTGGGTCCAGGAACACCGGGACTCCACGGCCGGCACCGCCGACTTCGTCCGCCTCGCCTCGGCCGTCGCGGGCCGCGACCTGACCGGCTTCCTCAAGGACTGGCTGTACGGCGAGAAGACCCCGCCGATGCCCGGCCACCCGGACTGGAAGACGATGGAAACGCCCGGACACGCCAAGTGACGGACCCGGAATAAGGCGATGACGAGACGGGCCGTGCCGTGCGACCATTTTCAGGTCGGCGCGGCACGGGACACGGGAATCTCCCGGGGTACTCGTGCGTTGTTCCCCATGAGCGCCGTATCGTCGCCGTAACGGCTCATTCATCGACGTAAGGATCCAATGACCTCCTCTTCTTCCCCTTCCCAGGACACCAAGCGCCTCGCGCACGCCTACCCCGAGGGTCTTCGGGCCGATGCCCTGATGGAAGAGGACGTCGCCTGGAGCTACGAGATCGACGGCGAGCGGGACGGCGACCAGTTCGACCGCTCCGAGCGCGCGGCCCTGCGCCGTGTCGCCGGCCTCTCCACCGAGCTGGAGGACGTCACCGAGGTCGAGTACCGACAGCTCCGCCTGGAGCGGGTCGTGCTCGTCGGGGTGTGGACCTCCGGCACCTTGCAGGACGCCGACAACTCCCTCGCGGAGCTGGCGGCCCTCGCGGAGACCGCGGGCGCGCTCGTGCTCGACGGTGTCACCCAGCGCCGCGACAAGCCCGACGCGGCCACCTACATCGGCTCCGGCAAGGCCCAGGAGCTGCGCGACATCGTGGTCGAGACGGGCGCGGACACCGTCATCTGCGACGGTGAGCTGAGCCCCGGCCAGCTGATCCAGCTGGAGGACGTCGTCAAGGTCAAGGTCATCGACCGTACGGCCCTGATCCTCGACATCTTCGCCCAGCACGCCAAGTCCCGAGAGGGCAAGGCGCAGGTCGCGCTCGCGCAGATGCAGTACATGCTGCCGCGGCTGCGCGGCTGGGGTCAGTCGCTGTCCCGCCAGATGGGCGGCGGCAAGGGCGGCGGCCTCGCCACCCGCGGTCCCGGTGAGACCAAGATCGAGACGGACCGGCGCCGGATCCGCGAGAAGATGGCGAAGATGCGCCGGGAGATCGCGGAGATGAAGACCGGCCGCGAGATCAAGCGCCAGGAGCGCAAGCGCAACAAGGTGCCGTCCGTGGCCATCGCGGGCTACACCAACGCCGGCAAGTCCTCCCTGCTCAACCGCCTCACGGGCGCGGGCGTCCTGGTCGAGAACGCCCTGTTCGCGACCCTGGACCCGACCGTCCGGCGCGCGGAGACCCCGAGCGGCCGGCTGTACACACTGGCCGACACCGTCGGGTTCGTCCGGCACCTGCCGCACCACCTGGTCGAGGCGTTCCGCTCCACCATGGAGGAGGTCGGCGACTCCGACCTGATCCTGCACGTGGTGGACGGCTCGCACCCGGTGCCGGAGGAGCAGCTGGCCGCCGTGCGCGAGGTGATCCGGGACGTCGGCGCCACCGCCGTGCCCGAGATCGTCGTGATCAACAAGGCGGACGCGGCCGACCCGCTCGTCCTCCAGCGGCTGCTGCGCGTCGAGAAGCGCTCCATCGCGGTCTCGGCCCGCACCGGCCTGGGCATCGACGAGCTGCTCGCGCTCATCGACAACGACCTGCCCCGGCCGTCGGTCGAGATCGAGGCGCTCGTGCCGTACACGCACGGCAAGCTCGTCGCCCGCGCCCACACCGAGGGCGAGGTGATCTCCGAGGAGCACACCGCGGAGGGCACCCTGCTCAAGGTCCGGGTGCACGAGGAGCTGGCGGCGGACCTGGCGCCGTACGTTCCGGCGCAGCTCGCCTGACCTCGTAGAACAGCCCGAAGGCCCGCCCCTCTCGCGAGGGGCGGGCCTTCGTCATGCCCGTGCCGGCGGTGTCACTGCCCGGCGAACTTCTTGCTCACCGACTGGTACACGCCCTTGGCCACCGGACCGAACCGGGGACCGGCCAGCCAGCCCGAAGTCACCGGGCCGATGGAGGTGTTGGACACCAGGGCCGGCTTGCCGTCCGAGCCCGTCTCCACCCAGCCGCCGCCGGAGGAACCGCCGGTCATCGTGCAGCCGATGCGGTACATCGTCGGGTCCGGCTTGTTGATCGACAGCCGGCCCGGCTTGTCCTTGCACTGGTACATCAGCTGGCCGTCGTACGGCGGCGCCGCCGGGTACCCGGTCGCCGTGATGCTCTGCACCTTCGGCACGGCCGGGGCGTCGAAGTTGACCGGCAGCGCGCCGCCGACGGTCTCCTCCAGCGACTTGCCGGCATAGCCCTGCTCCGGCGTCACGTGAATCACGGCGTAGTCGTACGAGGCCCCGTTCCCGCCGGTCTCCCCGCCCTGGTCGATCCACTGCTGGGACGTCTGCGCCCCGTCGGCCCACCAGACCCCGTACGGGGCGATCTCGGACCGGGTGGCGTGCTGCAGCTCGGCGGCCGACTTCCCCGCGTTGTTGTACGACGGCACGAAGGCGAGGTTGCGGTACCAGCCGCCCTTCTTGCCCGCGTGCACGCAGTGGCCCGCCGTCCAGATGAGGTTGGACTTGCCCGGGTGCGCCGGGTCCTCGACGACCGTCGCCGAGCAGACCATCGTGCCCTCGGGGGAGTCGAAGAAGACCTTGCCCGACGTGGCCGCGTTGGTGTGGTACGGCGGCGTCACCGTCTTCGCCTGCACCGGCTGCGGAGTCGGGTCCGTCACGCCCTGGTCACCGGAGATGTCGTTGTCGTCGACGCCCTTGTCCGGGTCGTTGGCGTGCCGCATCCGGTCCGGGTCCCACAGACCCTTGATGATCGGGTTGATGAAGTCGTTGGCCTCGCGCAGCCAGTCTTGCTTGTTCCAGTTCTTCCAGGCGCCGTTCTTCCATTTGTCGACGTCGATCCCGTGCTCCTTGAGCCGCTGCCGGAGGTCGTCCGGGATCTTGAGCTTGCCGTCGCTGGAGCCGCCCGCCGTCGCGGCGTTCGACGGCTTGCCGTCGGCGCTGTCGTCGCCGTTGCAGGCGGTGGCGGTCAGCGCCAGCGCCGAGGCGATGGCGACCGCCGCCAGCGCGGGGGAGGTCCTGCGCGACGCGCCCCTCCCTCGGCGAACGGTGAACGACGGCCGTATGGATCGCATGCTGTTGACTCCCCCTGCTGTGAAGGAAACTTGGCGCTAAGGCAACTTGGCGCTGCGGATGTGCCACCGGAGGCGAACTCATGGAGAGTTCACGCCGGTCTCACTCCCGTTTCGGGAACGGCATCACACACTATGCGGTCGCTGTGGGGGACTTCCGATGGAACGGCAACGGTTCGGCTACAGCCCGTGCGGACCGCCACCAAGGAGGACATCGTCCTCACCGCCGAGGACGACCCGGTGCCGGCCCAGGCCGCACGCGCCGGAGGTACTGGAACGTGGCACCGGGCCCGTAGCAGGTTCCGTCCTTCACGCGATCACCACGGGAAGATCACCCGATCCGGCAAAACTTCAAAGGATCTTGAAAAAACCCGTAACCCGGCGAGCCGTCCGCTGTTGGTAGCGCAGGGGGCCTGCTGCCCATGTCCCGGTCCCCGCGGATCAACTCGCCTCTGGAATGCGGGGAGGACAGCGAGCGGTGGCCGTGACCGAATCGGTGGCTGAAGGCGCGAACCGACGAGCGCGTGGTGTGCACGAGGGGATCCTGAGGCGCCAGTCGGCGCGCGAATCGGCCGCGCGCACCTACGCCCGGGCCCTGCCCATCGTGCCCGTGCGCGCGAGAGGACTGACCATCGAGGGCGCCGACGGCCGCCGTTATCTGGACTGTCTCTCGGGCGCCGGCACGCTCGCCCTCGGCCACAACCACCCGGTCGTGCTGGAGGCCATCCGCAAGGTCCTCGACTCCGGCGCCCCGCTCTCCGTCCTCGACCTGGCCACCCCGGTCAAGGACGCGTTCATCACCGAGCTGTTCCGCACGCTCCCGCCCGGGCTCGCCGAGCGCGCCCGCGTCCAGTTCTGCGGACCGGCCGGCACCGACGCCGTCGAGGCCGCGCTCAAGCTCGTCCGCACCGCCACCGGGCGCACCGGCCTCCTTGCCTTCACCGGCGCCTACCACGGCATGACCGCCGGTGCGCTGGCCGCCTCCGGCGGCGCCGGCGACGTACAGGTCACCCGGCTGCCGTACCCGCAGGACTACCGCTGCCCCTTCGGCGTGGGCGGCCCGGCCGGCGCCGAACTCGCCGCCCGCTGGGCCGAGTCCCTCCTGGACGACCCCAAGTCCGGCGTGCCCCAGCCCGCCGGGATGATCCTCGAACCCGTCCAGGGCGAGGGCGGAGTGATTCCCGCGCCGGACGACTGGCTGCGCCGCATGCGGCGGCTCACGGCCGACCGGTCGATCCCGCTGATCGTCGACGAGGTCCAGACCGGCGTCGGTCGGACCGGCGCCTTCTGGGCCGTCGACCACAGCGGCATCACCCCCGACGTCATGGTCCTGTCCAAGGCCATCGGCGGCAGCCTGCCGCTCGCCGTGGTCGTCTACCGCGACGACCTCGACGTCTGGCAGCCCGGCGCCCACGCGGGCACCTTCCGCGGCAATCAGCTCGCCATGGCCGCCGGCACCGCCACCCTCGCCTATGTCCGTGAGCACGGCCTCGCCGCGCGAGCCGCCGACCTCGGCGCCCGCATGCTGGCCCAACTCGGCAAATTCACCGCCGATTTCGCCTGCGTGGGGGAGGTGCGGGGGCGCGGACTGATGATCGGGGTCGAACTCGTGGAGCCGGAGGGGGCCCAGGCTCGGAGCGAGGGCCTCGCTGCCGGTGACCCCGCTCTTGCCCCGGCCGGGCCGGTGCCCGCCCGCATCCCGCGCCCCGCCGCGCCCGAACTCGCCGCCGCCGTGCAGCGGGAGTGCCTGGAGCGCGGCCTGATCGTGGAACTCGGTGGCCGTCACGCCGGTGTCGTCCGGCTGCTGCCTCCGCTGACCATCAGCGACGAGCAGGCGGCGGCGGTACTGGACCGCCTGACCGACGCCATCGCGGCGGTGGCCCGCGACCGCAAGGACCACGGCCCCCAGCAGGGCCATGGCCCACAGCGCCGCCGGCACGACGGACCTGCCGAAGGCACCGGCTAGCAGTCGTGCACAGGCCGCCACGCCACCGAGGCCGAGGCGCACGCCACGACCGGAGCCGCGTCCCCTCTCCACCACACCTCCTTGCCTCTCGACCGACACCGGCCCGTGTCCACACCCATCCGCCCGCACCACCACCCGAGGAGCCGTCTTGACCGCCACCCCCACACCCGACGGCCCTTCCGGCTCGCCCGACGAACAGGGAGACCCCGCGGGCCCCGCCTTTCCCGTGCCGCTCGCCGAGTCGGTGCCGCAGCAGAAGCGGCGCCATCCAGATGCCGCGTACCCGGCAGACCTCGGCGCCGACCCGACCGACCTGTTGGAGCACCCCGACGCCGACACCGCGGCCCAGGCCGCCGCCGCGGAGAATCTCCTCCGCTGCTGGGTGCGTGAGAGGAACCTCCCTACGCCCGCCTCCGGTGCCCTCCGTATCCCGCTGCCCGCCAGCGGCACCTGTCTGATCGCACCGATCCGCTACTGGTCCCCGACCGGCTGGCACCGCTTCGGGCCGGTGCGCCTCGCCGATGCCCCCGAAGCCGCCCCTCCCGTCGACGCCGTCACCCTCGCGGCCCTGCTGGCCAGGGAGACGGCCGGCAGCCCGGCCGGCAGCCCGGCCGGCACCGCCGGCGCCCCGCAGGCGACCTCCGCGGGCGACGGCGGCGACCTCGTGGCCCGGGTGGCCGACTCCCTCCGGCGCACCGCTGCCTTTCTCCGCGACCGGCGTGAGCACCCCGCCGACGGCCCCGATCTCTTCCTCGGCGCCGAGCAGGCCCTCCTGCTCGGCCACCCGCTGCACCCGACCCCGAAGAGCCGCGAGGGCCTGACCGAGGCCGAAGCCCGGCTGTACTCACCGGAGTTGCGCGGCTCCTTCCCGCTGCACTGGATGGCTGTCGCCCCCTCCCTGCTCGCGACCGACTCGGCCTGGACCGAGCGCGGCCGTCCGGTCCCCGCGGCCGACCTCGCCCGGCAACTCGCCGGAGTCGAACTGCCGCTGCCCGACGGGTACGCCGCCCTGCCCCTGCACCCCTGGCAGGCGCGCGAGGTCCGGCACCGGGAAGCCGTCGCCGCCCTGCTCGGCTCCGGACTCCTGCGTGACCTCGGCCCTTTCGGCGCCCCCTGGCACCCCACCTCCTCCGTACGCACCGTCCACCGATCCGGCACCCCCGCGACGCTGAAGCTGTCGCTGGGGCTGCGCATCACCAACTCCCGCCGGGAGAATCTGCGCAAGGAGCTCCACCGCGGAGTCGAGGTCCACCGGCTGCTGCGCGCGGGCCTGTTCAAGCAGTGGCAGGCCGTACACCCCGGCTTCGACATCGTCCGCGACCCGGCCTGGCTCGCCGTCGACGACCCGGACGGCCGGCCTGTGCCCGGACTCGACGTGGTGATCCGGCACAACCCGTTCGCCCCGGCCGACGATGTGAACTGCGTCGCCGGACTCGTGTCGCCCCGCCCCATCCCGGGCCCACGGGCGCCCGAGGACGCCTGGCCGGCCAAGTCCCGTCTCGCCCAGCTCGTCGAACGCCTCGCCGCACGCACCGGCCGTCCCGTCGGGGCCGTCGCCGCCGAGTGGTTCCTGCGCTACCTCCAGCAGGTGGTCCGCCCCGTGCTGTGGCTGGACAGTGAGGCCGGTGTCGCTCTGGAGGCGCACCAGCAGAACACGCTGGTCCTCCTGGACGGTGACGGCTGGCCCGTCGCCGGCCGCTACCGCGACAACCAGGGTTACTACTTCCGCGAGTCCCGGCGGGCCGAACTCGACGCCCGGCTGCCCGGAATCGGAGAGCGCAGCGACACCTTCGTCTCCGACGAGGTCACCGACGAACGCTTCGCCTACTACCTCGCCATCAACAACGTCCTCGGCCTGATCGGCGCCTTCGGCTCCCAGCGCCTCGCCGACGAGCGGCTGCTTCTTGCCGCCTTCCGCCGCTTCCTCGCCGACGTCGTCTCGGGACCCGATCCCCTGCGCACCTCGCTGCCCGGCCGTCTGCTCGACTCACCCGACCTGCGCTGCAAGGCCAACCTGCTGACCCGGCTGCACGGCCTCGACGAACTCGTCGGCCCCGTCGGCACACAGTCCGTCTACGTCACCATCGCCAACCCCCTTCATTCCTGAGCGAATTCCTGAAGTGCACCCTTGACACGCAACCCGGAAGCACATCCCCGAGAGGAGCGAACCGTGCCTCCCACCGACGCGAGCGCCGTCGCCGTCCCCGCCCGCCCGAGCTGCACCGGCCCCCGCACGGCCGACGGCAGCGAGGACACGCTGGACCTGCGCCTGCCCGCCGAGTTGGCGGCACTGTTCGCCGGGGAGAGGGCCGAGCTGCTCGACCGGCTCGACACCTGGGGGCCCATCGCCACGCCCGTCGGCCCCTTCGAGCTGGTGCCCGTGTCCGTCGAGCGCGACCTGCCGCTCGTCCACCGGTGGATGAACGACCCCGCCGTCGCCGCGTACTGGGAGCTGGCCGGACCCCGGGACCGGACGGCAAGCCACCTGCGGGCTCAGCGAGACGGAGACGGGCGCAGCGTGCCGTGCCTGGGCGTCCTCGCCGGCGCCCCGATGAGCTACTGGGAGATCTACAGGGCGGACCTGGACCCTTTGGCCCGCCACTATCCGGCCCGTCCGCACGACACCGGGATCCACCTCCTCATCGGCGGTGCCGCGGACCGGGGGCGGGGGCTGGGTTCCACCCTGCTCAGAGCCGTCGTCGGCCTCGTCCTCGACCGGCGCCCCGCCTGTGCGCGCGTCGTCGCGGAGCCCGATCTTCGCAACACCCCCTCCGTGGCCGCGTTCCTCAGTGCCGGTTTTCGGTTCGCGGCCGAGGTCGACCTGCCCGGCAAGCGGGCCGCCCTCATGATCCGGGACCGGGTCCCGAGCCACGTGTCGTAGCGCCGCGTGATTTTCCGTTCACAGTGAGTACGAACGGCGGGCCGGCGGTGTTCCCGCTCGCCGCGAACGAATCCGATCGGGTTTCTCCACCCGGTCCCGCCTCAGGAGTTCCGGCCGTGACCCCACCCCCTGCCCCCGCCTTGATCGCATCCATCGCCCGTTTGTCAGTGCCGGGCCGTAGGGTGGTCGGGCTATGACGAAGCCCTCCCTCCCCGAACTCCTGCATGCCGCCGTCGCAGCCGTCGGCGGCACGGAGCGCCCCGGCCAGGTGACCATGGCCGAATCGGTCGCCGAAGCGATCGACGACGGATCCCACCTGCTGGTCCAGGCCGGCACCGGCACCGGAAAGTCGCTGGGCTATCTCGTGCCCGCGCTCGCGCACGGAGAGCGGGTGGTTGTCGCGACGGCCACGCTCGCCCTGCAGCGCCAGCTCGTGGAGCGCGACCTGCCGCGCACGGTCGATGCCCTGCACCCGCTGCTGCGCCGCCGCCCGGAGTTCGCGATGCTCAAGGGCAGGTCGAACTATCTGTGCCTGCACCGCCTGCACGAGGGCATGCCGCAGGACGAGGAGGACGGACTCTTCGACCAGTTCGAGGCTGCCGCGCCCACGAGCAAGCTGGGCCAGGATCTGCTGCGCCTGCGCGACTGGTCGGACGAGACCGAGACCGGTGACCGTGACGACCTGACCCCGGGTGTCTCGGACCGGGCCTGGGCGCAGGTGTCGGTGTCGTCGAGGGAGTGCCTGGGCGCGTCGAAGTGTGCGTACGGCGCCGAGTGCTTCGCGGAGATGGCCCGCGAGCGGGCCAAGCTCGCCGAGGTCGTCGTCACGAACCACGCGCTGCTGGCCATCGACGCCATCGAGGGCGCCCCGGTGCTGCCGCAGCACGAGGTGCTGATCGTGGACGAGGCGCACGAACTCGTCTCCAGGGTCACCGGTGTCGCCACCGGCGAACTCACTCCGGGCCAGGTCAACCGCGCGGTGCGCCGCGCCGCGAAGCTCGTGAACGAGAAGGCCGCCGACCAGCTCCAGACCGCCGCCGAGGGCTTCGAACGGCTGATGGAGCTGGCCCTGCCGGGCCGCCTGGAGGAGATCCCGGAGGACCTCGGCTATGCCCTGATGGCGCTGCGGGACGCCGCCCGCACGGTGATCTCCGCGCTCGGTACGACCCGTGACAAGTCCGTGCAGGACGAGGACGCGGTCCGCAAGCAGGCGCTGGCCTCGGTGGAGACGGTGCACGACGTGGCGGAGCGGGTCCTGAACGGCTCGGAGTGGGACGTCGTCTGGTACGAGCGCCACGACCGGTTCGGCGCCTCGCTGCGCATTGCCCCGATGTCGGTGTCCGGGCTGCTCAGGGAGAAGCTCTTCGCGGACCGGTCCGTCGTCCTCGCCTCCGCGACCCTCAAGCTGGGCGGCGATTTCAACGGCGTCGGCGCGTCTCTGGGGCTCGGCCCCGAGGGCGTGGAGGGCGAGGACCTGCCGCAATGGAAGGGCGTCGACGTCGGCTCGCCCTTCGACTACCGCAAGCAGGGCATCCTGTACGTCGCCAAGCATCTGGCGCGCCCCGCGCGGGACGGCGATCGCGCCGACATGCTGGACGAGCTGACCGAGCTGATCCAGGCGGCCGGCGGCCGGACGCTCGGCCTGTTCTCGTCCATGCGGGCCGCCCAGCTCGCCGCGGAGGAACTGCGCTCCCGGATCCCCGAGTTCCCGATCCTGCTCCAGGGCGAGGAGACGCTCGGCGAACTGATCAAGAACTTCTCGGCCGATCCCAGGACGTGCCTCTTCGGCACGCTGTCGCTGTGGCAGGGCGTCGACGTCCCGGGTCCCAGCTGCCAGCTGGTCGTCATGGACAAGATCCCGTTCCCGCGCCCCGACGACCCGCTGATGAGCGCCCGCCAGAAGGCGGTGGAGGACGCGGGCGGCAACGGCTTCATGGCGGTGGCGGCGACCCACGCGGCCCTGCTCATGGCCCAGGGTGCCGGTCGTCTGGTGCGGGCGTCAGGGGACCGCGGCGTGGTCGCCGTACTGGATCAGCGGCTGGCCACCGCGCGGTACGGCGGGTATCTCAAGGCGTCGCTGCCCGACTTCTGGTTCACGACGGACCGCAACCAGGTGCGCCGGTCGCTCGCGGCGATCGACGTGGTGGCGAAGCAGGCGGAGGCCGGGTAACACCCCGGAACGCACAAGACCCCGGAACCGGCGCAGGGGTTCCGGGGCCCGCTCAGGGGGGTGAGCCGTCCGGCTCGCCCGCCGCGGCCGTCACACGCGGCGCAGCACGGCGACGACCTTGCCCAGAATGGTCGCGTCGTCGCCCGGGATCGGCTCGTAGGCCGCGTTGTGCGGGAGGAGCCAGACGTGGCCGTCCTCGCGCTTGAAGCGCTTGACCGTGGCTTCGCCGTCGAGCATGGCCGCCACGATGTCGCCGTTCTCGGCGACGGGCTGGCGGCGGACGGTGACCCAGTCGCCGTCGCAGATCGCGGCCTCGATCATGGAGTCGCCGACGACCTTGAGGACGAACAGTTCGCCGTCACCGACGAGCTGGCGGGGGAGAGGGAAGACGTCCTCGACGGACTCCTCCGCGAGGATCGGGCCACCGGCGGCGATGCGGCCGACCAGCGGGACGTACGACGCGGCGGGCTTGCCGGCGGTGTCCGTGGGCTGCACGCTCACGGCCTGGTCGGAGCCGCGTACCTCGTACGCGCGCGGGCGGTGCGGGTCGCGGCGCAGGAAGCCCTTGCGCTCCAGGGCCATCAGCTGGTGCGCGACCGAGGAGGTGCTGGAGAGGCCGACCGCCTGGCCGATCTCCCGCATGGACGGCGGATAGCCGCGCCGCTGCACCGAGTCCCTGATGACCTCGATCACCCTGCGTTGCCGGTCGGTGAGTCCGGAGCTGTCCGCCCGGATGCCTGGAGGTCGGCCCGGCAGGGAGCGCTTGTGTCCCTCGGGATTCATGGCTTCGTTCATCGCATGTACCGGCTCGACTCGGCCCTGGGAGCGGTCCTGGGCGGTGATGGTGGCACTGTCTGCGGTGGTGGTCACGGCGGCCCCTCTCGATGGTCTCCCTGCTGGACAACGGTAGTTGCTTTCGAAAGGTTGCGCCAAACACACGTTCGAGTGAAAAAGTGCGTTTCACGTGACGCGATCATGTGTCTGGGTGTATGGCTAACGCGGCACCTAGCGGACAAAAGTGCCCATTGTTGTACTCTTCACCGCCGGGGCTGCCGACCTCGTGGGTGGCTTCCCCAGTCTGCCATCCGGAGCCGGTTCGACCGGGCTCCGGACCTCCTTCTGTTCCGGAGTCGCACGCGTCCTCCGTGTGGCGCCCACCGTATCTCCGCAACCGCCCCGGCGGCATCGCTGTGCACACGCGTGTCCGGCCGCCCCTTCTGTGCAGCGACACGCGAGCTCGCCTCGGTGTATGAGCCAATCCCTACATCTAGTGGTTGGATGGCTACGGCAGCCCAGAAGTTGTGTTTTCACGGTGCCCCCCGGTCTTCGGACCCTCCGCGATCGCCTATGCTTGGGGCTGCTTCGAGGGGCCTGTGAGGCCCAGCGAGGCTGTTGAGTCTGCTGTGAGGAGGGTTGGAGATCATGCACTGCCCCTTCTGCAGGCACCCCGACAGCCGCGTCGTCGACAGCCGTACGACCGACGACGGCACATCGATCCGCAGGCGCCGCCAGTGCCCTGACTGCTCCCGTCGTTTCACGACCGTGGAGACGTGCTCGCTCATGGTGGTGAAGCGGTCCGGGGTCACCGAGCCGTTCAGTCGTACCAAGGTCATCAACGGCGTGCGCAAGGCATGCCAGGGACGGCCTGTCACCGAGGACGCGCTCGCCCAGCTCGGCCAGCGGGTCGAGGAGGCGGTGCGGGCCACCGGAAGCGCCGAGCTGACCACCCACGACGTGGGGCTGGCCATACTCGGCCCCTTGCAGGAACTGGACCTCGTCGCCTTTCTGCGATTCGCCTCCGTCTACCGGGCGTTCGACACGCTCGAGGACTTCGAGGCCGCGATCGCGGAGCTGAGGGAGACGACGCGGCGCCCCGCCGCGGACGAGGAAGACGCGGGAGCGGGGAGCCGGGAAGACGAACGCGGGCCCGGAGGGACCACTCAGGTCCCCGTGCCCACTCACGCCGCCGACTGACCGGCAGGCCGGAACGGGGTCGGAGACCCGGGTTCCGGCCGGCAGGCGGCGCAAGAAGACCTGTTGCGGGCGTGGCTGAGGGTGCCCGCAACACAAGACAGAACACCGTGCCACGGGAACAAACGGGGCACTTCAGGGCGTTTTCGCCCGTAGAGGGAGGCGGCATGACAGAGACGGCGAGCGGTCCGGCACGAGGTTCCCGAGCCAAGGGTGCCAAGGGCAGCAAGGGGCTGCGTATCGAGCGCGTCCACACCACCCCCGGCGTACACCCGTACGACGAGGTCGAGTGGGCGCATCGTGACGTCGTCATGACCAACTGGCGCGACGGCTCGGTCAATTTCGAGCAGCGTGGCGTCGAGTTCCCCGACTTCTGGTCGGTGAACGCGGTCAACATCGTCACCAGCAAGTACTTCCGAGGTGCCGTCGGCACCCCGCAGCGTGAGGTCAGCCTCAAGCAGCTGATCGACCGCATCGTGAAGACGTACCGGAAGGCCGGCGAGGACTACAAGTACTTCGCCTCGCCCGCCGACGCCGAGATCTTCGAGCACGAGCTGGCGTACGCCCTCCTGCACCAGATCTTCAGCTTCAACAGCCCCGTCTGGTTCAACGTCGGCACCCCGCAGCCGCAGCAGGTCTCCGCCTGCTTCATCCTGTCCGTCGACGACTCCATGGAGTCGATCCTCGACTGGTACAAGGAAGAGGGCATGATCTTCAAGGGCGGCTCCGGCGCCGGCCTGAACCTCTCCCGCATCCGCTCCTCCAAGGAGCTGCTCTCCTCCGGTGGCAACGCCTCCGGCCCGGTCTCCTTCATGCGCGGCGCCGACGCCTCCGCCGGCACCATCAAGTCCGGTGGTGCCACCCGCCGCGCGGCCAAGATGGTCGTTCTCGACGTCGACCACCCCGACATCGAGGACTTCATCGAGACCAAGGTCAAGGAAGAGGAGAAGATCCGCGTCCTGCGTGACGCGGGCTTCGACATGGACCTGGGCGGCGACGACATCACCTCCGTCCAGTACCAGAACGCCAACAACTCCGTCCGCGTGAACGACGAGTTCATGAAGGCGGTCGAGAAGGGCGGCCAGTTCGGCCTGCGCGCCCGCATGACCGGTGAGGTCATCGAGGAGGTCGACGCCAAGGCGCTCTTCCGCAAGATCGCCGAGGCCGCCTGGGCCTGCGCCGACCCCGGCATCCAGTACGACGACACCATCAACACCTGGCACACCTGCCCCGAGTCCGGCCGGATCACCGCGTCGAACCCGTGCAGCGAGTACATGCACCTGGACAACACGTCCTGCAACCTGGCCTCGCTGAACCTGATGAAGTTCCTCAAGGACGACGGCAAGGGCAAGCAGTCCTTCGACGTCGAGCGCTTCGCCAAGGTCGTCGAGCTGGTCATCACCGCGATGGACATCTCGATCTGCTTCGCGGACTTCCCGACCCAGAAGATCGGCGAGAACACACGCGCGTTCCGCCAGCTGGGCATCGGCTACGCCAACCTCGGCGCCCTGCTGATGGCCACCGGCCACGCCTACGACTCCGACGGCGGCCGTGCCCTGGCCGGCGCCATCACCTCCCTGATGACGGGTACGGCCTACCGCCGCTCCGCCGAACTGGCCGCGGTCGTCGGCCCGTACGACGGTTACGCCCGCAACGCCGACGCCCACAAGCGCGTCATGAAGCAGCACGCCGACGCCAACGGCACGGCCGTCCGCATGGACGACCTGGACACCCCGGTGTGGGCCGCCGCCACGGAGGCCTGGCAGGACGTGCTGCGCGTCGGCGAGCAGAACGGTTTCCGTAACTCCCAGGCGTCCGTCCTCGCCCCGACCGGCACCATCGGTCTGGCGATGTCCTGCGACACCACCGGTGTCGAGCCCGACCTCGCGCTGGTGAAGTTCAAGAAGCTCGTCGGCGGCGGCTCGATGCAGATCGTCAACGGCACCGTCCCGCAGGCCCTGCGCCGCCTGGGCTACCAGGAGGAGCAGATCGAGGCGATCGTCGCCCACATCTCCGAGCACGGCAATGTGATCGACGCCCCCGGCCTCAAGCACGAGCACTACGAGGTGTTCGACTGCGCCATGGGCGAGCGCGCCATCTCCCCGATGGGCCACGTCCGCATGATGGCCGCGATCCAGCCGTGGATCTCCGGCGCCATCTCCAAGACGGTCAACATGCCGGAGACGGCGACCGTCGAGGAGGTCGAGGAGATCTACTACGAGGCGTGGAAGCTGGGCGTCAAGGCGCTCGCGATCTACCGCGACAACTGCAAGGTCGGCCAGCCGCTCTCCGCCAAGTCCAAGGAGAAGGAGAAGGCCGAGGTCACGGAGAAGACCGAGGCGACCATCCGTGAGGCGGTCGAGAAGGTCATCGAGTACCGCCCGGTCCGCAAGCGCCTGCCCAAGGGCCGCCCGGGGATCACCACGTCCTTCACGGTCGGCGGTGCCGAGGGCTACATGACCGCCAACTCCTACCCGGACGACGGTCTCGGCGAGGTCTTCCTGAAGATGTCCAAGCAGGGATCGACCCTCGCGGGCATGATGGACGCCTTCTCCATCGCGGTCTCCGTCGGCCTCCAGTACGGCGTGCCCCTGGAGACGTACGTCTCGAAGTTCACCAACATGCGCTTCGAGCCGGCCGGCATGACGGACGACCCGGACGTGCGGATGGCGCAGTCGATCGTCGACTACATCTTCCGCCGCCTGGCGCTGGACTTCCTGCCCTTCGAGACGCGCTCGGCGCTCGGCATCCACTCCGCCGAGGAGCGCCAGCGCCACCTGGAGACCGGCTCGTACGAGCAGTCCATCGAGGACGACGAGGTCGACGTCGAGGGCCTGGCCCAGTCGGCGCCGCGCGCCCAGGAGCTGAGGGCGGTCGCCGCGCCGAAGGCCGAGGCCGAGACGGTCAAGCCCGACCCGAAGCAGGCGCACACCAGCGCCGAGCTGGTGGAGATGCAGCTGGGCATCCAGGCCGACGCCCCGCTGTGCTTCTCCTGCGGCACGAAGATGCAGCGGGCCGGTTCCTGCTACATCTGCGAGGGCTGCGGCTCGACCAGCGGCTGCAGCTGATGACACGCCGTTCCTGAAGTAAGGGGCGCCGGCAAGAGCCGGCGCCCCTTACTCATGGCTCGTCCGGGTCAGGGCTGGTGGGCCCGGCCCATGATCCGGGTGAAGGCCACCGGGTCCTCGTCGAAGCCGTGGACCCCGGCCTGGAAGTTCCACGCTCCGGACTCGTCCCGCGCGAACGTGGCGATCGTCGCCGCCGTCGCCTCGGGGACCGACGCGAAGTCGTCCTCGGCGAGCACGGTGTAGCGGTCCTTGCGGACACGCATGGCCGGATTCAGTACCTCGGAGAACGTCTTGTGGTCGGGACGCTGCTGGATGGCGACTCCCACCACCACGCGCGCGTACCGGGTGTCCAGACGGTCGAGTTCGAGCATCATGACCTCGTCCCAGCCGAAGCCCTTGCCGTCCGTGCTGTCGCGGTTCAGGAAGATCGTGCCGTCCGGCGAACGGCTGTCGAAGTGCACCACGTAGGCGGGCGTGCCGTAGGGGTCGTCCACCGTGAACGTCGCCGCGACGATGTCGAGATCGGTGGGTGGCTCGCCGGCCGGACTGGGATCCCACTGGAGCCCGACCTCGATCTTGCCGAACCCCTTGCTGAAGTCGCTCACCGCGCCTCCCCTTCCCCCTTTGAGATTGCCTGCTCCCCAACTCCCCAGAAGTCAGGGCTCCTTGCCCATCGTGCCATGCGCGCGGGGGCGCATGCGCGGGTGATCTCCGCCGGAGCGTGACCGGTGCCACGCCCGGTGGCCTTACGATGGCGCGGTGCTGGTCAAGTGGATTCGCTGCACCGTGGTGGACCGCCGCGGTTTCGAGCGGGGGCAGCGGAAATGGGCGGGGCTTCTGGGGGAGCCGGGGTTTCGGGGACAGGGCGGCGGCTGGAGCCGTCAGCGGCCCGGAGTGGCGCACATCTTCGCCTTCTGGGAGAGCCGCGCCTTCTACGACTCCTTCATGGCCCGCTCCCACGACCGGCTCGCGGCGGCCCAGTCCGGCACGTTCAAGGACCTCCAGGCCAAGCTGTTCGAGTACCGCTTCGACGTGAAGACCGGCTTCGAGCCCCGCTTCACCGACACCGACCTGATCCGCGTGGCCCTGTGCCGGATCCACGAGGAGCGCGTCGAGCACTTCACGCTCATGCAGGAGAAGGTCTGGAACCCGGCGATGGCCGGTTCGCCCGGCATGATCCGCGGCATGTTCGCCGAGGCGCCCGAGCAGGAGTTCCTGGTTCTGTCCATGTGGCGGTCGGCCGCTGAACACGGCAAGTACCGCACCGAGCGCGTGGAGCGCCTGGCCCTGCGCGCCCAGACCGAGGCGGACGTGGCCGCCCTCTCGGGCGACATCGTGGAGCTGGAGCCGTCCTGGACGGTCTGAGGCGCGCGCCACGTGTGACCTGTGCCGTACAGGGCCCTTTCGAGTGCTCTCCCGCCGCTCGCTCGACCTAGGGTTGCGGCATGGCACGACCACGGCGCATCGTCCTTGTCCGGCACGGCGAGTCGACCGGGAACATCGACGACTCCGTGTACGAACGCGAACCCGACCACGCACTCGCCCTGACCGAGCGCGGCTGGCAGCAGGCGGAGGAGACCGGCAAGGAGCTCCGGGAGCTCTTCGGTCGCGAGAGCGTGAGCGTGTACGTCTCCCCGTACCGTCGCACGCACGAGACCCTGCGCGCCTTCCAGCTCGACCCCGACCTCATACGGGTGCGGGAGGAGCCGAGGCTGCGCGAGCAGGACTGGGGGAACTGGCAGGAGCGCGACGACGTCCGCCTGCAGAAGGCCTACCGGGACGCCTACGGGCACTTCTTCTTCCGCTTCCCGCAGGGGGAGTCCGGGGCCGACGTGTACGACCGGGTCGGCGGCTTCCTGGAGAGCCTGTACCGCAGCTTCGAGGCTCCCGACCATCCGCCGAACGTGCTCCTGGTGACGCACGGGCTCGCGATGCGGCTGTTCTGCATGCGCTGGTTCCACTGGTCGGTCGCGGAATTCGAGTCCCTGTCGAACCCCGGGAACGCGGAGCTGCGGATGCTCGTTCTCGGAGAGGACGGGAAGTATGCACTGGACAAGCCTTTCGATCGCTGGCGGGAACCGCTGGCGTACTAGGTCACCGGATAGAGTGGGAGGGCGATGACCGCTGATTCCTCTTCTCTCGGGCGCCTGAACCGCGCCCTGGCCAGCCTGCGCGGACTAGCGGTGGGGGACGCGCTGGGCTCGCAGTTCTTCGTTCCGGTGAACTACCCCCTGCTGAAGCGACGCGGGCTGCCTGACGGCCCCTGGCAGTGGACCGACGACACCGAGATGGCCTGCTCCGTCGTGGCCGTCCTCGCCGCCCACCACCGCATCGACCAGGACGCGCTGGCCCGCTCCTTCGCCGAGCACCACGACTTCGACCGGGGCTACGGCCCCGCCGTCAACCGGCTGCTGCGCCTGGTCCGGGAGGGCGGCGACTGGCGCGAGCTGGCCGCCGGGCTCTTCAACGGGCAGGGCTCCTGGGGCAACGGCGCGGCGATGCGCATCGCGCCCCTGGGCGCCTGGTACGCGGACGATCCGGAACAGGCGACCCACCAGGCGGAGATCTCCGCCTACCCCACGCACCAGCACCGCGAGGCCGTGGTCGGAGCCATGGCCGTCGCCGCCGCCGCGGCCCTGGTCGGCTCGCCGGACGGCCCGCCCAGCCCGGAGGCCCTCCTCGACGGCGTCGTCGCCCTCGTGCCGAAGAGCGCCGTGGGCCAGGGGCTGCGCCGGGCCCGGGACATGCTCGACTACGGCGACGCGGGCACCGTGGCGGCCGTCCTGGGCTGTGGCCGCCGTACGACCGCCCATGACACCGTCCCCTTCGCCCTGTGGTCCGCCGCGCGCGCCCTCGGTGACTACGAGACGGCGTTCTGGACGACCGCCCAGGTGGGCGGCGACGTGGACACGACGTGTGCGATCGTCGGCGGCGTCCTCGCTGCCGGCAAGGCCGGGGTGCCGCCCACCGAGTGGGCGGAACGGACCGAGGGACTGCCCGACTGGGTGCCCGCGGGCGTCTGACAGTGGTGCATGCAGGGGTTCACAAATGTGATCTTGCACAGGCCCCGATCGGGATCCCGAGGCGATGATCGATCGGCGGCAACCGGAGTGTCGGACGAGGATCCCGGCGGCGTACGCTAAGGGCGCCATGCCGTACGAACCGCCTACCCATACCGTCGAGCGCTCCCTGCGGGCCACGACCGGAGCGAAGGTCATTGCCGGTGTCGACGAGGTGGGGCGCGGCGCCTGGGCCGGCCCCGTCACCGTCTGTGCCGCGGTCACCGGACTCCGCCGCCCGCCCGAGGGGCTGACCGATTCCAAGCTGCTGACCGTCAAGCGCCGTACGGAACTGGCCGAGGTCCTGCGGGCGTGGGTGACGGCCTACGCGCTGGGGCACGCCTCCCCGGAGGAGATCGACGACCTGGGGATGACGGCCGCCCTGCGGCTCGCCGCGGTCCGTGCTCTGGACGCTCTGCCGGTCCGCCCCGACGCCGTCATCCTCGACGGGAAGCACGACTACCTCGGTGCCCCCTGGAAGGTGCGTACGGTGATCAAGGGCGACCGCTCGTGCATCGCCGTCGCGGCGGCGTCGGTGATCGCCAAGGTCCAGCGCGACAAAATGATGGCCGAACTAGGCGTCGACCATGCAGACTTCGGGTTTGCGGACAACGCCGGGTATCCGTCGCCCGTGCACAAGGCCGCACTGGAGGAACGGGGCCCCACCCCGTACCACCGACTGTCGTGGGCGTATCTTGATGCGCTGCCCCAGTGGCGGCACCTCAAGAAGGTCCGCAGCGGGGCGGACGGAAGCGTTCCGGTAATCGAGGGCCAGCTCGGCTTCGATTTCTGACGTTTCCGCTCGCACTGATGTGCCACCCGGTGATCCGCACCGCTCCAATGTTTGATAAAAATCAGCTCATGCCTCTCATTCCCGAGGAGCCTCAGATTCACGAGAGTGCCCAGGGTCCCCGCGTCGCTCCGGCCAGTGGCCGTACCGCGCCGACCCCCCGCCCCGTACCCGGCCCCCGTCCCGCGGCTCCGTCCCGCCCCGGTCGTCCGGGCCCCCCGCGGCCCACGCCGCCGGTGCAGCGCACCCCGCGTGATACCGCTCCGGTCACTCCAGGTCCGTCCGCTCCGGCCGCGGCGACCCCGCAGATCCAGCTGATCCCGGCCTCGGCCGAGGGCGCCCTCGACGCCGCCGAGGAGGCCGTGGACCTCCTGCTGGAGTCGGGCCGCGCCCCCGGCGACGTCCTCGTGATCACCACGGGTGCCCAGCATCCGTGGGCCGAACACGAGCTGTCCTTCGGCGAGGCCGCCTACTGGTCGCAGCACGACGCCGGCGACGACGTCTTCTACACGGACGTCACCATCGCCTCCCGCGCCGCGACCCGGCCCGTGGTCGTCGTGGCCGTCAACGGCGGTCCCGCCTCCGCTGCCGCCGGTGCCCTTCCGCTGGCCCACGAGCGGGCCGGTGCCCTCCTGATCGTCTGCGGCGACCCGCAGCAGATCAACTCGGTGCTGGGCGCCGGCGTCTGAGCCGCGTCCGGCACTCCGGGGCACCGGGGTGAAGGAGCCGCGCCGACGGCATCGGTTCGGTGCGGCTTTTGGCATGTCCGGCGTGGCATGCCCGGTTGACTGACGGTGGCCGTTCCCAGCACGGGGCGGCCTTCCGGCAGGCTCCCGGGCGCACCTGCCGTCGGCCCCCGGAGTGCGCTCTTCAGCGAGCCGCCGCGCGGCGCAGGACCTCCGAGACCGGGCCACCGGTGCGCGGCGGCAGCGGCGGGGCCTCCGTCATGGCGAAAGGCTCCGGCTCCGAGTGGGCGTTCGGCCGCCGTCCGCCACGCCCCTCGCCGAGCACCTGCCACCCCTCATGGGTCAGCGTGATGTACGCCCCGCAGCGCAGCCCGTGCAGCGTGCAGGCGTCGCGCAGCCCCCACATCCAGGCGCCGTCCTCCTCCGTCCAACGCCCGTCGCCCTCCCGGCAGTACAGCAGTACGGCGGTACGCACCGGAGTGCGGCGGCGCAGGTCGTGCGGGATGACCCGGCGCAGTTGAGCCAGCAGCGCGTTGCGGAACATCCAGCCGTCGGCCGGGGCGGAACGGCGGGTGAACGAGGCACTCGCGCACAGCCGTTCCTCCGGATCGAGGACGGCCACGATCACGGTGGACGGCCCGGGGCGATGGCGGGCGTGCAGCCCGCTGACGACCTCACGGGGGTTGCGCAGCAGCGGGATTCCGGCGGCGGCCCACTCCGCGGGCTCGAGCAGGCGGCTGGCGGAAGCAGCGGACGCGGACGTCGACAACGAGGCCGCCGAGGACGAGGCGAATCCGAAGGTCACGGTTCTCCCTTCGGCTACGCGCCCACATCGCGGGCGGGGTCGGATTCGGGGGGCCGCGCACCGCAGCAGAGCCCAGCCGGACCGCGGACGAGCCGTGCGGGGAGCGGACCTCAATTCTTCCTGTCGAACTGGAATGCGGCAACGAGCAATTGGGGCCACCGGCAGCTATCTGATGGTGCGTGGCTTATATCCCTACCCTGAGAGTCGGCGGTTGACCCCTGAGCCGTCGGCGACGCGGGCTCGGTCGTCACGCTGAGTGAACTGGCCGTCGGCCCTCGGAATCGGGTTGCATGGGGGCATGGACACCCCGGAACTGCGCGCCGAAGCCGATGCCGTCCTCGCCGAGCTGGTCGGCGTTCCGGAGGGTTCCGCGCGGCTGCGGGAGGACCAGTGGCGGGCGGTGGCCGCACTGGTGGAGGAGCGGCGGCGCGCGCTGGTGGTGCAGCGCACGGGCTGGGGCAAGTCGGCGGTGTACTTCGTCGCCACCGCTCTGCTGCGGCGGCGCGGCGCGGGCCCGACGGTGATCGTCTCGCCGCTGCTGGCGTTGATGCGCAACCAGGTCGAGTCGGCTGCCCGGGCCGGCATCCGGGCGCGGACCATCAACTCGGCCAACCCGGAGGAGTGGGACGCGATCCACGAGGAGGTCGACCGCGGCGAGACCGACGTCCTCCTCGTCAGCCCGGAGCGTCTCAATTCCGTCGACTTCCGCGAGAACATGCTGCCCAGGCTCGCGGCCACGACCGGTCTGCTCGTGGTCGACGAGGCACACTGCATCTCCGACTGGGGCCACGACTTCCGCCCCGACTACCGCCGGCTGCGCTCGATGCTCGCCGAACTGGCCCCCGGCGTTCCGGTGCTGGCCACCACGGCGACCGCCAACGCGCGGGTGACCGCGGACGTGGCCGAGCAACTGGGGACCGGCGCCGGCGAGGCCCTGGTGCTGCGCGGCACGCTGGAGCGGGAGAGCCTGCGGCTGGGGGTGGTCCAGCTGCCGGACGCCGCGCACCGGCTGGCCTGGCTGGCCGAGCACCTGGACGAGCTGCCGGGGTCCGGGATCATCTACACGCTGACGGTGGCCGCGGCCGAGGAGGCCACCGCCTTCCTGCGCCAGCGCGGCTTCCCGGTGGCCTCCTACACGGGCCGCACGGAGAACGCCGACCGGCTGCAGGCCGAGGAGGATCTGCTGGCCAACCGGGTCAAGGCGCTGGTCGCGACGTCCGCGCTCGGCATGGGCTTCGACAAGCCGGACCTGGGCTTCGTGGTCCATCTCGGCTCGCCGTCCTCGCCGATCGCCTACTACCAGCAGGTGGGCCGCGCGGGCCGCGGGGTGGAGCACGCCGACGTCCTGATGCTGCCGGGCAAGGAGGACGAGGCCATCTGGCGCTACTTCGCCGACACGGCCTTCCCGCCCGAGGAACAGGTGCGCCAGACCCTCTCGGCCCTCGCCGGGGCGGGACGCCCGCTGTCCGTGCCGGCCCTGGAGGCGGCGGTGGACCTGCGGCGCACGCGGCTGGAGGCCATGCTCAAGGTGCTCGACGTGGACGGCGCCGTGCGGCGGGTCAAGGGCGGCTGGGAGAGTACTGGGCAGCCCTGGCGGTACGACACCGAGCGGTACGCCTGGGTGGCGCGGCAGCGGGCCGCCGAGCAGGAGGCCATGCGCGACTACATGAGCACGTCCCGGTGCCGGATGGAGTTCCTGCGGCAGCAGCTGGACGACGACGGCGCGGTCCCGTGCGGCCGGTGCGACAACTGCGCGGGCCCGTGGATCGGTTCGTCCGTGTCGGCCGAGGCGCTGACGGGGGCGGCGAAGGAACTGGACCGCCCGGGCGTCGAGGTCGAGCCGCGCCGCATGTGGCCCACGGGGATGCCCGCGCTCGGCATCGACCTCAAGGGCCGCATCCCGGCCGGCGAGCAGTGTGCCACCGGGCGCGCCCTGGGCCGGCTGTCGGACATCGGCTGGGGAAACCGCCTGCGCCCGCTGCTGGCCGAGAACGCGGCCGACGGGCCGGTCCCCGACGCGGTGCTCGAGGCCGCGGTCGCCGTCCTCGCCGACTGGGCGCGCTCACCGGGCGGCTGGGCAGCGAACGTCCCGGACGCCTCCGCCCGGCCGGCGGGAGTCGTCGCCGTACCGTCCCTGGCCCGTCCGGAACTGGTCGGCTCCCTCGCCCGGGGCATCGCGGCCGTCGGCCGCCTCCCCTTCCTGGGCACCCTGACGTACACCGGGCCGGACGGTGCGCACGCGGCGCGCCGCAGCAACTCCGCCCAACGCCTGCGGACGTTGTCCGGGGCCTTCGCCGTCGGCGAGGAGCTGGCCGGTGCGCTGGAGCGTACGCCCGGCCCCGTCCTGCTCGTGGACGACTACACCGACTCCGGATGGACGCTCGCGGTCGCTGCCCGTCTGCTTCGCCGGGCAGGCAGCGGGCAGGTTCTCCCGCTGGTGCTCGCCGCCGCGGGCTGAACCTCATCGCCGCCTGTCTCGACGGCGACGTGGAGGCGCTCATGGCGGTACTGGCCTCCGACGTGACGATGTGGGCGGACGGCAACGGGCACGCGAAGACCCCGCGCGTCCCGCTGCGCGGCTCCGCCGCGCAGGCGTCTTCGCCGTGGTCACCACGGACATCGATCTGCGCGGCGACCGCCCCCGCATCACCGCGGTACGCGCCATCCGCGACCCCGAAAAGCTGAGCCGCGTCCCGGTCGCGCGCTGAACGGCGGCGGCACGTCCCGGTATGCGGGGCCCGTTCTTGGCGTGTCCCTGGTCCGAGTTATCCACAGGCCAAAGCGGAATCTCGTGATCCGCGAGATCGTCCGTGCATGACGAATCACAGCGAAACGACAGGACCCTCCGAAAACGGCGACATCGCGGGACACTCCACCCCGGTCACCCTGCGCACCCCGGCCGAGCTGGCCGACGCCCTGCCCTATCTGCTCGGCTACCGCCCCGAGGACAGCATGGTGCTGGTCGCCCTCCACGACCGGGGAGGGCGGGGCAGGTTCGGCGGCCGGGCCCGGCTCGGGATCCCCGCCGGCGAGGAGGACTGGAAGGCCGCGGCGAGCCAGCTGGTCCGCGGCCTGATCACTGGCAGCGAGCGCCGAGGTGCCCGGCCCGAGCAGATCGTGGCCTACGTCTGCCGGGAACCGGGACCGGGGGAGTCGGGCACGGACGTCATGCGCCGGCTCCAGCCGCTCGCCCACCTGCTGCGCACCGAGTGCGGCGAACTCGATGTGCCGGTGATCGAGGCACTCTGCATCTCGGACGGCCGCTTCTGGTCGTACTGCTGCCCGACCGCGGACTGCTGCCCCGAGGCCGGCTCACCGATGGGCTTGCCCGGCACCTCGGTACTGGCAGCGGCGGCCACCTACGCCGGTATCCAAGTACGGGGCACCCTGCGGGAGTTGCGGGCCAGACTGCTGCCCTGGGAGACCCGGGCCGCCCTGGAGCAGGAGGTCGCCCTCGACGCGGCCGGCCTGGCCCTGGTGCCGCGCATCCTGGACGACGCGACCCGCGCGGAGGTGGCGGAGCGGACCCTCGACCTCGCCGGGCGGATCATCCACCGGTTCGCCGCGGCAGCCCCGGTGTGCGGTACGCACCCGGCGGACCTGCGCGACGACGGCCTGCTCGGACACGACGAGGCGGCCACGCTGATCCTCGGGCTCCAGGACCGTACGACCCGTGACCGCGCGGCGGCGTGGATGGAGGGCGACGAGGCGGGCCCGGCCCTGCGGCTCTGGCGCGCCCTGGCTCGCCGCTGCGTGGGGCCGTACGGGGAACACGCCGCCGCCCCGCTGACCCTGGCGGGCTGGGTCGCCTGGTCGACCGGGGACGAACTGGAGGCCCGGGAGGCCCTGGCGATGGCGCTGGGCGCGGACCCCGACTACCTCTTCGCCCGACTGCTCCATCAGGCTTGCAACGAAGGGCTCGATCCCGAGGCGATCCGCCGCTGCCTGCGGGCGGAACGCGGGGGACCGGCGCGGGTCGAACCCCCGGGACCGGACGACGGCTCCCGGCGCCGTCGCCGCGTGCGGTCCACCGAGGGCGGACGGCGACGGTCGGGCGGCTCCCACCCCCGGCCGTCGGCGGCGGGCCACTCGCGGCCCGGCGGTGAGGGGACAGGCGGCACTGCGAGGAAAGGCGGCGCGCGCAGGCGTGCGGCAGGCGCGGACGACGGTACGGCCGGCAACACCGTGCCCGGGGGCGGCCAGTAGGCACCCGAGGCGGACGCACTCCGACCGACCGCGATTCGGTCGGCTTCCCCGAAGCGAGGCGTGACCCCGACGAGCCCCCTTCCTTTCACCTGAGCGCCGGAACGCCTGCATGGGCCGTGCCGCCGTACGACCTTGTCCCGTCGGTCGCAAGCGACCCCATGCATCAGCAGCCGACTCCGCCTTCTCCGCCCCCCCGGGCACCCGCCCGCGCGCGTCGCTCCCTAGGCCCTGTCGTCACGGTGTCAGGTCTGCGTGGCCGGACGCGAACCGCTGGCGGTGCGGGCTGGGATGACCGGGGCCGACCGGGCCCGCTTCGTGGGGACGCTGAGCGCCTCCCCCGGGACGGGCCCCGACCCCGACGTCTCGTCGAGCGCACCCGCCATGCCGACGGCACCGAACACATCGCCTTCCGCAACGCGGCCCTGCGCCCCCTGCGACTGCCTGGGGCCAAGGAGGCGGGACACAGCCTCTTCGGTCACCGGACCGGGGCCGTACGGGTCCACGACCGCGGTCGCCGTCGCCGGACTGTGCGCCGCGGGCCGCGAGAGAGGCGGGCGGCCTGCTGCGGGGCCTGCTGGAGGCGGCGGAATACTCCGGGTACCGGCTGCCGAGATGTTCGCCGGAGAGCAGCGCTCCGCCGGGACCGTTCCCCTTCCGCACCCGGCTGCCTGCCGGCCGGCCGCCACCGCGGCGGCCTCCGCGTCCTGCTGCTCACCGCGCTCGCCGGCATCCGACGTCCCCGCCCGCACGGTCACCCTGCGCCCGGCGTGGAGCGTGCCCCTCGGCGAGCTCGGCCTGACCGGACTGAGGATCTCGGGCGTCCCCTTCACGGTGCGGATCAGCCGCCTGGGACTGGCCATGGTCGAGGAAGCGGCGGACGATCTGCGATTGGGAGCGTGACCGAGGAAGGAGGTGTTTATCGTCAGGCAGACGACTATGATCGCGGCATGCCCTACGACCCGTCAGCCTTTCCGCCCTTCGCCGTCACCGTGGACCTGGTCGTGCTGACCGTACGCCGCCATGCCCTGTGTGCGCTGGCGGTGCGCAGGGGCGAGCCCCCCTTCCAGGGGCGCTGGGCACTGCCCGGCGGCTTCGTGCGGGCCGACGAGGACCTGTCCCAGGCGGCGGCACGGGAACTGGTGGAGGAGACCGGGCTGTGCGTCCACGATCCCGCGACCCCGGCCCAGGACAACGGCGCCCATCTCGAACAGCTGGCCACCTACGGCGACCCCAAGCGGGACCCGCGGATGCGCGTGGTCAGCGTGGCTCACCTCGTCCTCGCCCCCGACCTGCCCGCACCCCGCGCGGGCGGTGACGCGAGCAACGCCCGCTGGGCTCCGGTCGAGGAACTGCTCCAGCAGGGCGGCTACGGCCGTGACGGCGAGCCCGTCGCGCCCCTCGCCTTCGATCACGCCCAGATCCTCGCGGACGGCGTCGAACGGGCCCGGTCCAAGATCGAGTACTCCTCGCTGGCCACCGCCTTCTGCCCGCCCGAGTTCACCGTGGGTGAGCTGCGCCGGGTCTACGAGGCGGTGTGGGGCGTGGCTCTCGACCCGCGCAACTTCCACCGCAAGGTCACCGGGACACCCGGATTCCTCGTCCCCACGGGCGGTACGACCACCCGTCAGGGCGGCCGGCCGGCGCAGCTCTTCCGGGCGGGCGGTGCCACCCTGCTCAACCCGCCGATGCTGCGCCCGGAGGTCTGAGGCACATCTTTGTGATAAAGGGTGTGATACATAAAAAACCGGACATTACGCGCTATCTTTCTGCAGGTGATCCAGGCCTTCGGACTGACCAGCAACCCCCGCAAGGCGCATCCGCCTGCCGTGGACGACGTCTCCTTCGAAGCGCGCGCCGGCCAAATCACCGTGCTCCTCGGAAGCCAGGGCGCGGGCAAGACGACGGTGCTCAGACTGATGCTCGAACTCCAACAGGGCCGCGGCATCACGTACTTCAGGGGGCGGCCCCTGCACCGGATCGCCCACCCGTCGCGGGAGGTCGGCGTGCTCCTCGGCGATGTTCCCGGGCATCCAGCCCGCTCCGTCCGCGGCCACCTGCGCATGCTGAGCGCGGCGGCGGGGGTTCCGGCCCGGCGGGCCGACGAGGTTCTCGAAGTGGTCGGCCTCGTCAGCCTGCGCGAGGAGCGCCTCGGCACACTGTCCCGTGGCATGGACCGCCGGCTGGGCCTGGCCTGCGCGTTGCTGCCCGACCCGCACACCCTCGTCCTCGACGAGCCCGCCCACGGCCTCTCCGCCCGCGAGGCGGCTTGGCTGCACGGCATGCTGCGGGCCCACGCCGCCCAGGGCGGCACGGTGCTCTTCACGACCGCCGATTCCAAGGAGGCCGCGCGCGCCGCCGACCACGTCGTCACCCTTGACGACGGCCGGACCGTCGCCGACCAGGAGGCACGGCGGTTCGCCCGCACCCGGCTGCGCCCGCGCGTGGCCGTCCGCAGCCCCCATGCCACGCGCCTCGCGGCCCTGCTCACCAAGGAGGCCCGCACCGCCCAACGCTCCGTCGAAGTCGTACGGGAGGACGGCAACCGCCTCTCCGTGTACGGCACGACGACCGCCGACGTCGGCGAGACGGCGTACCGCCACGGCATCCTCATCCATCAACTGGCAGACGAAGTGGGCGACATGGGGCCGGACGCCGAACCGGACCCCGGCGGCGACGGGTGTCCCGAGGGCGAGCCGCTGCCGGCCGGGCCCGAGCAGTCCGCAGCGAGCCCCTTCGGGACCAGCCAGACCCAGCCCGTGCCGGGCTCCGCGCCGTCGGATCACGCATCAGCGGTGCCGGGTTCGCCGTCGGCGCAGTGGGGTGCTCCGCAGACCCCGGCGGCGTCGCCTGACTCTTCGTCACCCGAGCCCGATCCAGAGGCCGCACCGAGCCCCTCCGAGACGGGCCAGATGTCGGCCGCGCCCGGTCGCGCGTCGCCGCAGAGTTCCCATGTCTCCGACGATGAACCGGCATCGCCCGGGGAAGCCGTCGGACACCAGCGCGGGCCGGATCCGGCCAAGGCCGCTGATGCCACTCCGGCGGAGGGCGGCCAGACGCCGGCCGTCGCGACCGAGGGAGTCGACGGCGTGGCCTCCGAGGTTGCCGACTCCGCTGCCATGGACGGCTCGGACGACGGTGGCGACCCTGTCCCCGCCGAGGCGCTCGCGCATGCCGACGGCGTCGGGTCCGCCGACGCCGCGGCCACCCTGGACGCCGGACGCACCAAGGTCTCCCTCGCCCCGGAGGCGCACGCCGACACCACGAGAACTCCCACAGCGGGCATTCCCGGTGCCCGGGACCCAGGCAGCCGCCGGCCGCGGCCCGACCGCTCCGCGCCCCCCGACGAGGTCCGTTCCCTCGACACCCTGTCCGCTCTCCCGCCCCCCATCTCCGTCCGCCCCGCCCGCAGCCCCCTGCGCCCTCTGCGCTACGAACTCCGGCGCGCCACCGGCATCGGCGTCGGCTTCCTCACCTGCGGGGCCGTGCTGGTGGTGTCCGCGCTCACCGCCGTACTCCTGGCCCGGATCGGCCACACCCCGCAGGCGCGGCTGTTCGCGGCGTGGCCGCGACAGATGCCGCTGCCGCCCTCGGCGCTCGCGGCGGGACTGCTCGGTGCGCTGGCCTTCGGGGACGAGTTCCGCCACCCCGCCCTGGCGGCGGACCGCGGCACCGTGCCCCGCCGGCTGGGGCTGCTGACCGCGAAACTCCTCGTCGCCGGTGCCACCGCCGTGATGCTGGCCTTCCTCACCGTGGGCTGCGACGCCGAAATGCTCTATCTCGTCTACGGACGGGAGCTGACACTAGTTCCCGCGGACTGGCTTTCGCTGAGCGCGAGTTGGTTCGGGCTGATGGTCGGCTGCGCATGGTCCGGGGTCCTCGCGGCCGGTGTCTTCCGGTCCACCACGGCAGGGCTCGCCGCCGTGCTGGCCGCACCCGTCCTCGTCGTACCCCTCCTGTACAAGGCGCTGCAGGGTCCTGCCGCGCGGACGGTGGCCGGATTCCCGGCGCGGATGAGGGAGGTGTTCCTGCTGCAGTGGCCCTTCGGAGGCGAGCGCTACCTGCTCGGCGTAGCCCGGGTCGTCGCTCAACCCGTGGGCGGTGCACTGGCGTTGTCGCTCACGGCACTGCTGTGCGCGTATCTGCTCACGGCGCTCCGAACCAGGTTCCGATGACGACCGTCCGCACGGTTCCGGTCCTGCCGTGCGCACAACTCCCCGGTTAAAGCCCATTTCTTTCCGATAAGGCGTCAATTGCGACGGGGTGAGCGATCACCCTTTCGTGTGCTTTTCACCAAAGACCTCAAGGGAGTTGAAGGCGGCGCCGACAAAGGATCCGTGAGTACCCTTGCGCACACCATGATGACCGCCGCCCGCTCCACAGACTCAGGTCTGGTCGGCCCGGGCGAACTCGACCGTTACCCCTACGCGGACGCCCCGGTGGCCGACCGCGTCGGACCGCCCGCCTGGGAAGGGGCGGACCCCGAACTGGGCCGCGTCGGCCGGCGCGCCGCAGGCAGCCGCGGACGCGGACTGCACGGCCAACTCGTCCAGCAGCTGGGGCAGATGATCGTCTCCGGCGACCTGGGCGCGGACCGCCCGCTGGTGCCCGAGGAGATCGGCCAGCGCTTCGAGGTCTCGCGCACCGTCGTCCGCGAGTCCCTCCGTGTCCTGGAGGCCAAGGGCCTCGTCAGCGCCCGCCCCAACGTCGGCACGCGCGTGCGTCCCGTCAGCGACTGGAACCTCCTCGACCCGGACATCATCGAGTGGCGGGCCTTCGGGCCGCAGCGCGACGACCAGCGCCGTGAGCTGAGCGAGCTGCGCTGGACGATCGAGCCGCTCGCCGCCCGCCTCGCCGCCGGGCACGGGCGCGAGGAGGTGCAGCAGCGCCTCAGCGACATGGTCGAGATCATGAGCCACGCCATGGCGCAGGGCGACGCGCTGACCTGCTCGCGCGCCGACATCGAGTTCCACGCGCTGCTCATCCAGATCGCCGGCAACCGCATGCTGGAGCACCTCTCCGGCATCGTGTCGGCCGCCCTCCAGGTCTCCGGTGGCCCGGTCACGGGCTGTGACCGGCCGAACGAAGCGTCCCTCGCGCAGCACGCGCGGATCGTCGACGCGCTCGGCACCGGCGACGGTACGGCGGCGGAGTCCGCCATGCGGCAACTGCTCACCGTCCACCCCGAGGTGGAGCGCGTGGTTCCCGCCCCGCGCGAACATTGAGGCGAGCACCGGCCCGCACCGCCGGCGGGGCGGTCGTCGGCGCACGGTGTCCTCCTGGCTTACCGTGGCGGCGCCGGGCCCTGCCGGATCACACAGGGTCCGGCAGGGCCCGGCGCCGCAACGGCCCGCCGAGGTCGCCGAAGTCGCCGTAGCGGCCCGGGTTGACACTTCGATGTCGCCTTCCGTCCGTGTCTGACCGTTTTTGGCCGCTTACGGGGTGTGACCCGGGCCACGCAGATTGGGCGTAACGCTCGCGGAAACAGCGCGATGACCTAAGAGGTGACAGCCGCGGAGGGAATACGGACGCCATGTACGGCGCTGTGGATCTCCCCGGCCCCGCCCGCGCCGTCGGCCCAATCCCCAGGCCGGTGGTCGGCGCCTGTCCGCAGTGGACGGTGCCGGAAGCCGTTTTCCAACGTTCCGAGAGGTTGTTCGTGTCGGCCAGCACATCCCGTACGCTCCCGCCGGAGATCGCCGAGTCCGTCTCTGTCATGGCGCTCATTGAGCGGGGAAAGGCTGAGGGGCAGATCGCCGGCGACGATGTGCGTCGGGCCTTCGAAGCTGACCAGATTCCGGCCACTCAGTGGAAGAACGTACTGCGCAGCCTCAACCAGATTCTTGAGGAAGAGGGTGTGACGCTGATGGTCAGTGCCGCAGAGCCCAAGCGCACCCGAAAGAGCGTCGCAGCGAAGAGCCCGGCGAAGCGCACCGCCACCAAGACGGTCGCGGCGAAGACGGTGACCACCCGTAAGGCCACCGCCGCCACGTCCGCCCCGGCTGCGCCCGCCGCCTCCGTCCCCGCCGATTCCGCCGAGGAAGCCGCACCGGCCAGGAAGGCCGCGGCCAAGAAGACGACCGCCAAGAAGGCGGTCGCGAAGAAGACCGTCGCGAAGAAGACGGCCGCCAAGAAGACCACGGCCAAGAAGGACGACGTCGAGCTCATCGAGGAAGAAGTCCTCGAGGACACCAAGGCCGCCGACGAGCCGGAGGGCGCCGAGAGCGCCGGCTTCGTCCTGTCCGACGAGGACGAGGACGACGCGCCCGCCCAGCAGGTCGCCGCCGCGGGTGCCACCGCCGACCCGGTCAAGGACTACCTGAAGCAGATCGGCAAGGTCCCCCTGCTCAACGCCGAGCAGGAGGTCGAGCTGGCCAAGCGCATCGAGGCGGGTCTGTTTGCCGAGGACAAGCTGGCCAACGCCGACAAGCTCGCGCCGAAGCTGAAGCGTGAGCTGGAGATCATCGCCGAGGACGGCCGCCGCGCCAAGAACCACCTCCTGGAGGCCAACCTCCGTCTGGTGGTCTCGCTGGCCAAGCGCTACACCGGCCGCGGCATGCTCTTCCTGGACCTCATCCAGGAGGGCAACCTCGGTCTGATCCGCGCGGTCGAGAAGTTCGACTACACCAAGGGCTACAAGTTCTCCACGTACGCCACCTGGTGGATCCGTCAGGCGATCACCCGCGCCATGGCCGACCAGGCCCGCACCATCCGTATCCCGGTGCACATGGTCGAGGTCATCAACAAGCTCGCGCGCGTGCAGCGCCAGATGCTCCAGGACCTGGGCCGCGAGCCCACCCCGGAGGAGCTGGCCAAGGAGCTCGACATGACCCCGGAGAAGGTCATCGAGGTCCAGAAGTACGGCCGCGAGCCCATCTCGCTGCACACCCCGCTGGGTGAGGACGGCGACAGCGAGTTCGGTGACCTCATCGAGGACTCCGAGGCCGTCGTTCCCGCCGACGCCGTCAGCTTCACGCTTCTGCAGGAGCAGCTGCACTCGGTTCTGGACACCCTGTCCGAGCGCGAGGCCGGCGTCGTCTCCATGCGCTTCGGCCTCACCGACGGTCAGCCGAAGACCCTGGACGAGATCGGCAAGGTGTACGGCGTGACGCGTGAGCGCATCCGCCAGATCGAGTCCAAGACCATGTCGAAGCTGCGCCACCCGTCGCGTTCGCAGGTGCTGCGCGACTACCTCGACTAGGTCGCGGCTCCACGCCACCGAAGGCCCGGTTCCCCTCGCGGGGGCCGGGCCTTCGTGCTGCGCGCGGCGGCGCCGTGGATGACTCTGGGTGTTCCAGCACCGCCCGAGAGTGAGGTCCTGTATGCGTGGTTCCGCAGTCCGCACGCTGATCCGGCCGCTGGCCCTGGTGGCCGCAGTGACCGCCATACCCCTGGCCGGCGCCGCTCCGGTGGCCGCCGACAGTGTGGTGGTCGGGGGGTTTCCGATAGACATCACCCAGGCCCCGTGGACGGTGGCGCTGGCCAGCCGTGACCGGTTCGGGGGTACGCGGGCGGGGCAGTTCTGCGGCGGCGTGGCCATCGCGCGGACCACGGTGCTCACCGCGGCCCACTGTCTGGCCGAGGACGTCCTGGGAGCGCCGCCTAGCGGCCTGCGGGACCTCAAGGTCATCGCGGGCCGCACGGACCTGCTGTCGGCCGACGGCGAGGAGATCGCCGTCCAGGACGCCCGGGTCAACCCGCGCTACGACGCCACGGCCAACTCCGGTGACTTCGCCGTCCTCACGCTCGCCAAGCCGCTGCCGCAGAGCGCCGTCGTGACCATGGCCGCGCCGGGGGACGCGGCGTACGCGCCCGGGACGGAGGCTCTGGTCTCCGGGTGGGGTGACACGACCGGCTGGGGTGCCTACGCGCTTCGGCTCCATGCGGCACGCATGAACGTGCTGGGCGACGAGCTCTGCGCCCGTGCCTACCCGGGCGGCCCGGAGGGCGCGTACCGCGCCGACACCATGCTCTGCGCCGGCGAGGCCGCCGGAGGACCAGACGCCTGTCAGGGCGACAGCGGCGGCCCTCTGGTGGCCGGGGGACGGCTGATCGGACTGGTGTCCTGGGGGAGCGGCTGCGGGCGGCCCGGGAGCCCCGGTGTCTACACACGGGTCTCCGAGGTCGTACGTGCCCTGGAACCGGCCGCGAGCGGGCCGCAGCGGCTCCTCAGGCGCTCCTGAGGGGCGCAGGGGTACACAGGGGCTACGCAGGGGGCACACGAGCACGGGCGGTCGCTCCTGCAAGGGAGCGACCGCCCGTGCTCCGGCCTGTGCCGGGGCTGGCTCGTCGGGTGTGCGAGATTCAGCGCTCTTCTTCGGAAACGGAGTTCGGAACGGAGGTCAGCCGCTCCGTCTCGTCCTGTATCTCAGCGGCGATCTTCTTGAGTTCCGGCTCGAACTTGCGCCCGTGGTGGGCACAGAAGAGCAGTTCTCCGCCGCTCACCAGGACGACGCGCAGGTATGCCTGGGCGCCGCAGCGGTCGCAGCGGTCGGCGGCCGTCAGCGGGCTCGCGGGGGTCAGAACAGTAGTCACGTCGCCTCTTCTCTAGCTCGACGAGCTGTCGTACCAGGGTCAACATCCAACCAGCCAGAAAATGTTCCCGCTCGTGGCTTTCCTCGAAAAATTTCTTCCGAGGCGGCTGTCTGCTGCCGGTTGGCGGCGAATGTGCCGTAGTGCGTCTCTTGTGTGCTTACGGTTTCGCGCTGTCTTCAGTCTCGGTCCTCCCGGCCGGGTTGCCGGTTGTGCATGAGGACGTGCCCGGAGCCTAAATGGTTCATGCCTCCAATGGAACGTGATGTGTACTTCACTCCATCGAGGGATCGAACGTGCATGCGAGTCTGGACTAGTCTGAGTTTCCCGACGAGGGTGGCGTTACAACGGCTCTACCAGGCCTCGGTACCCTCTGAGCGGCGACCGAAGCCGCCCCCCTTACCCAGAAGGGGGCCACCTGAAATTCAGCGAGGAGCGAACCGCGTGACCGCCGATACGTCCGTGCCGTCCACAGCGCTGCTGGCAGGAGCAGACCGGGACGGTTCCAACTACACCGCGCGGCACCTGCTCGTCCTTGAGGGCCTTGAGGCCGTGCGCAAGCGCCCGGGCATGTACATCGGCTCGACCGACAGCCGCGGTCTCATGCACTGCCTGTGGGAGATCATCGACAACGCCGTGGACGAGGCCCTCGGCGGCTACTGCGACCACATCGACGTGATCCTCCACGACGACGGCTCCGTGGAAGTGCGGGACAACGGCCGTGGCATCCCCGTGGACGTGGAGCCCAAGACCGGCCTGTCCGGCGTCGAGGTCGTCATGACCAAGCTCCACGCCGGCGGCAAGTTCGGTGGCGGCTCGTACGCCGCCTCCGGCGGCCTGCACGGCGTCGGTGCCTCCGTGGTCAACGCCCTCTCCGCGCGCCTCGACGTCGAGGTGGACCGCGGCGGACACACGCATGCGATCAGCTTCCGGCGCGGCGTGCCGGGCGCCTTCGCGGCGGACGGCGCCGACGCGAAGTTCGAGGCCAAGAGCGGGATGCGCAAGACCAAGAAGATCCCCAAGACCCGCACCGGCACGCGCGTGCGGTACTGGGCCGACCGGCAGATCTTCCTGAAGGACGCCAAGCTCACCCTGGAGACGCTGCACCAGCGGGCTCGCCAGACCGCGTTCCTGGTGCCGGGCCTGACCATCGTCGTCCGCGACGAGTTCGGCCTCGGCGAGGGCGGCAGCAAGGGCGAGGAGTCCTTCCGGTTCGACGGCGGCATCAGCGAGTTCTGCGAGTACCTGGCGAACGACAAGCCGGTCTGCGACGTCCTCCGCTTCGCGGGCAAGGGCACCTTCAAGGAGACCGTCCCGGTCCTGGACGAGCACGGCCAGATGACCCCGACCGAGGTCACCCGCGAGCTGGGCGTGGACATCGCGCTGCGCTGGGGCACGGGCTACGACACGACCCTCCGGTCCTTCGTCAACATCATCGCCACCCCCAAGGGCGGCACCCACGTCTCCGGCTTCGAGCAGTCCGTGACGGGGGTGTTCAACGACGTGCTGCGCGCCAAGAAGCTGCTGCGCGTAGCCGAGGACAACATCGTCAAGGACGACGCCCTGGAGGGCCTGACGGCCGTCGTCACCGTGCGCCTGGCCGAGCCGCAGTTCGAGGGCCAGACCAAGGAGGTTCTCGGCACCTCGGCGGCCCGCCGCATCGTGAACACCGTGGTCACCAAGGAGCTGAAGGCGTTCCTGACCTCCACCAAGCGGGACGCCGCCGCCCAGGCCCGGGTCATCATGGAGAAGGTGGTCGCCGCCGCCCGCACGCGTGTCGCGGCCCGCCAGCACAAGGACGCCCAGCGGCGGAAGACCGCCCTGGAGTCCTCGTCCCTGCCGGCCAAGCTTGCCGACTGCCGCAGCGACGACGTCGACCGCAGCGAGCTGTTCATCGTCGAGGGCGACTCCGCGCTCGGTACGGCCAAGCTGGCCCGGAACTCCGAGTTCCAGGCCCTGCTGCCGATCCGGGGCAAGATCCTCAACGTGCAGCGGTCGTCCGTGACCGACATGCTCAAGAACGCCGAGTGCGGCGCGATCATCCAGGTCATAGGAGCGGGCTCGGGCCGCACCTTCGACATCGACCAGGCCCGCTACGGCAAGATCATCATGATGACCGACGCCGATGTGGACGGCTCCCACATCCGCTGCCTGCTCCTGACGTTGTTCCAGCGCTACATGCGGCCCATGGTCGAGGCCGGCCGGGTCTTCGCCGCGGTGCCGCCGCTGCACCGCCTCGAGATCGTCCAGCCGAAGAAGGGCCAGGACAAGTACGTCTACACGTACTCGGACCGCGAACTGCGTGACAAGCTCATGGAGTTCCAGAGCAAGGGCATCCGGTACAAGGACTCCATCCAGCGCTACAAGGGTCTGGGCGAGATGGACGCCGACCAGCTGGCCGAGACCACGATGGACCCGCGCCACCGCACCCTGCGCCGCATCAACCTCTCCGACCTGGAGGCCGCGGAACAGGTCTTCGACCTGCTCATGGGCAACGACGTGGCACCCCGCAAGGAGTTCATCTCCAGCTCGGCGGCGACACTGGACCGCTCGCGGATCGACGCGTAGCCGCTGCGCCGGGCTTCGGCCGACGGGAGGGCTTGCCGGCGTACGCGTCGGCAGGCCCTCCACCCGTGGGTGGAGGCCGACGGGCCGTATGGTTCCACCCGTGGTCCACCCTGGATCCGATCCCCTGACCTGCGCGTTTCCGTAGCTTCGAAGGTGTCGGGAGCACTTGCTTCCGGCGTTCCCTTCCGCTCACGGAGGCTCTGATGTACGGGCTGGTCAGCGTGTTGACGACGGTGGCCGTCGTCGCCGTGGTGGTCGTCCGCCAGTTCCGCGCCCGCGCGATCACCAGCGGCCGGCGCTGGTGGCTGCTGCCCGGGATTCTCGCGGTCGTCGCCTTGCGTCAGCCCGGCATACTCGACGCCCACCACCGTGCTGCCTCGGCCGTGCTGCTCACCGTGGAGCTGCTGGTCAGTCTGGCGACCGGCGCGGGCTGGGCCTGGACCACCCGCATCTGGACGGAAGCGGACGGCGTCGTCTGGACCAAGGGCACCAAGGCCAGCCTCACCGTCTGGGCCGTCGGCATGGCCCTGCGCATCGGTGTCTTCGTCCTCGGCACCGCGTTCGGTGTGCACCAGGGCACCTCCGCCCTGACGCTCGGATTCGCCGGCACCCTGCTGGTCCGTGCGGCGATCCTGGCCTGGCGGGTCCGGTCGTCCGGCTCCGTGAGCGGTTCGGCAGCGGCGTACGGTGACGGCACGCGGTCGGCGCGGAAGGAGCACGTGTGACCGAGAACCGCTGGACCTGCTGGCCGTCGAGAGAGGCGCTCGGCCGCGCGGGAACGGCCCGGCCCCGGCGCATGCTCGCCTGGGCGGTCCGGCTCCTCGTGCTCGGGCTGCTGCTCTGGGGCGCCTTCACCCAGAACCACGTCGACACCTGGGGCGCGATCGCCGCCGCGGCGGGCGTCCTGCTGGCCGCCCTCGTCTCCTGGGCCTTCTTCCGCACCACCTATGAACACCGGCTGGTGCCCTCCCTGATACTCATCTCCGTCCTGCTGGCCATCGCGGTCGCGGCCCAGGCGACGGGGTTCAAGGGACCGGCCCTGGTGATCTGGTGCGGCTGCGGAGTCTCCGCCCTGGAGCGGCTGCCGCTCGCGGCTGCCCTGCCCGTGACGTCGGTGGCGCTGGCCTCGTACTCCGCCTCCAACAACGACGTCTGGCTGACCACCGCCGCCACCGTGGCGGGCATGGCCCTCGCCGGGTACGTCCTGCGGCTGGACGCGGAGGCCCGGGGCAACGCGCAGCGGCTGCTCGCCCAGGAGCGGGCCGCGCGGGTGGCCGAGGCGGAGTCGGCGGCCCTGGCCGAACGCGCGCGGATCGCCCGCGAGATCCACGACGTGCTGGCCCACAGCCTCTCGGCGCAGCTCGTGCACCTGGAGGCGGCCCGGCTGCTCATTGAGCGCGGCGCCGACCGGGAGCAGATCCTGGAGCGGGTCGTGGCCGCCCGGGGCATGGCCCGCGACGGTCTCGCCGAGACCAGGCAGGCACTGTCCGCGCTACGCGGCGAACTGACGCCGCTGGAGGACTTCCTGACCGAACTCGTCAGCGGAGCCGACGGTGCCGAGGTCACCGTCACGGGTGAGCGCAGACCCCTGCCGGCCGAGGCCTCCCAGACCGTGCGCCGGGTCGCACAGGAGGCGCTGACGAACGTCCGCAAGCACGCCCACGGCGCCAAGGTCAGGCTGCGGCTCGACTACAGCGAGCACGAAGTGACCCTGAACGTAAGGGACTCCGGAGGTCAGCCGGGTGAACTCGCCGGGTCCGGCGGCGGGTACGGTCTGCTGGGGATGCGGGAGCGGGCCGAACTGCTGGGCGGTTCGCTGGACGCGGGACCGGACGAGGAAGGGTTCATGGTGACGTTGAAGGTGCCCGTATGACGGAGCCGGAGGGGGAGAAGAAACCCGCACGCGTGGTGGTCGCCGACGACCAGACCGTGGTCCGGGAAGGCATCGTCATGCTGCTCGGACTGCTGCCCGGCGTCGAGGTCGTGGGAGCTGCGGGAGACGGCGAGGAGGCGGTGCGGCTGGTCGGGGAACTCGCCCCGGACGTGGTCCTGATGGACCTGCGCATGCCCCGCTGCGACGGTGTGGAGGCCACCCGGCGGATCCGGGCGCGGTACCCCGGAACCCAGGTCGTGGTGCTCACCACCTTCGCGGACGACGAGTCCCTGTTCCCGGCGCTGCACGCGGGAGCCCGTGGATACCTCACGAAGGACGCCAGCGGGGAGGAGATCGTGCGCGCCGTGGAGAGCGTCCTGTCGGGAGAGGCCGGACTGTCCCCGAGTGTCCAGCGCAGGCTGCTGGAACGGCTGTCGGAGCCCGAGCCCCGGCCGCCCGCCACCGAGTCGCCCGACGGGCTGACCGCGCGGGAGACCGAGGTCCTGGTGCTGATCGCCGAGGGTCTCAGCAACCAGGAGATCGCCCGCAAGCTGCACGTCTCCACCGCGACCGTGAAGACACACATCAACAACCTGTTCGCCAAGACGGGCCTCAAGGACCGGGCGCAGGCGGTGCGTTACGCCTACGGAAAGGGGCTGGTGCGGCCACCCGCGGGGTGAGTCACCTGATGGGGTGAAGAGCTGCGGGAAGAAGAGTCGGGGATCTTCCCGGTCTGTCCATCCTTGGGCATGCAGTCAAGCAACGGCCGTGCCCGCGGAGCCGGGGACGGTCCCGAGAGTTCGGCCGAGCGCCAGGAAGACCACACTGCGAGCCCTCACGAGGCGAGGTACGAGGACCCGTGGTACGACGCGCTGGCCTCAGGCTGGGGCGAGCTGGACGGCACCGGCGCTCCTGCCCCAGTTGTGCCGCCCGCGCGCGGGGAACGGGACGCAGCGGCCGTACGCGCCCGCGACGTGTACGTCGAGGTGCAGCGCAGCGCGGCCTTCCAGGAAGTGCGCAGCCGCTACCGGAGGTTCGTGGTGCCGGGCGTCGCCGCCTTCCTCGTCTGGTACGTGGGCTACGTGGTCACCGCGACGGCCGCGCCCGGACTCATGGCCAGGCCCGTGGCCGGGGCGGTGAATGTGGGGATGCTCGCGGGGCTCGGGCAGTTCCTCACCACCTTCCTGCTCACGTGGGCCTACGCCCGGCACGCGCGGCTGCGCCGGGACCGGGCCGCCCTGGAGCTGCGCTGGGACACCCAGGAACTGACCCGCGGAGTCCAGGGAGGCGCCTCGTGACCGGCCACCATCAGACACTCGCCCTGGTGCTGTTCAGCGGGTTCGTGGCCCTCACCCTGGGGATCACGACCTGGGTCAGCCGCAGGCGGCACGGTTCGGCGGAGGAGTTCTACGCCGGCGGACGGCTGTTCTCCCCGATGGAGAATGGTTTTGCCATCGCGGGTGACTACATGTCGGCCGCCTCCTTCCTCGGTGTCACGGGGCTCATCGCGCTGTACGGCTACGACGGGATGCTGTATGTCGTGGGCTTCCTCGTGGCCTGGCTGGTCGTGCTGTTCCTGGTGGCCGAACTGGTACGCAACTGCGGGCGGTTCACCCTCGCCGACGTGGTGGCGGCACGGATGAGCGAGCGGCCGGTGCGGATCGCGGCGGGAACTTCCTCGGTCACCGTGTCCGTTCTGTATCTGGTGGCGCAAATGGTGGGCGCGGGCAGCCTGGTGGCGCTGCTGCTGGGGCGGACGGGCGGGGCGGCCCAGGCCTGGGCGGTCGTCGGGGTCGGCGCACTCATGGTGATCTATGTGACGTTGGGAGGGATGCGGGCCACGACGTGGATCCAGATCGTGAAGGCGGTGCTGCTGCTCAGCGGGACCATCGTGCTGACCGTGCTCGTCCTCGTCCGGTTCCACGGGGACGTTGACCGGCTGCTGGTCACGGCCGCGGGGCGCAGCGGGCACGGGGACGCGTTCCTGGCGCCCGGGCTGAAGTACGGCGGGAGCTGGACCGCACGCTTCGACTTCATCAGCCTGGGGCTCGCGCTCGTGCTGGGCACGGCGGGACTGCCGCACATCCTGTCGCGCTTCTACACCGTGCCGACCGCGAAGGCGGCCCGGCGCTCGGCCGTGTGGTCCATCGGGCTGATCGGCGGCTTCTACCTGATGACGATCGTCCTCGGGTTCGGTGCGGCGGCGCTCGTGGGACCGGAGGCCGTACGCGGCTCGAACGCGGCCGGGAACACCGCTGTCCCGCTGCTCGCCCTCGACCTGGGAGGCGGCGCCGGATCCACCGGTGGAACGGTTCTGTTCGCCGTCGTCGCCGCCGTGGCCTTCGCGACCATCCTCGCGGTCGTCGCCGGGATCACGCTCGCCTCCTCCGCCTCCGTGGCCCACGACCTGTACGCCTCGCTGCGGCGCCGCCACGCCAAGGCGCGCAGCGAGGTGGCGGTGGCCCGCATCGCGGCGGCCGGTATCGGCGTCGTCGCGATCGCGCTCGGCCTGCTGGCCCGCGATCTCAACGTCGCCTTCCTGGTCGGGCTCGCCTTCGCCGTCGCCGCGTCCGCGAACCTGCCCGTCCTGCTGTACTCGCTCTTCTGGCGCGGCTTCACCACGCGCGGCGCGGTGTGGGCCGTGTACGGCGGGCTGATCCCGGCGCTGGGACTGGTGCTGCTCTCCCCGGTGGTGTCCGGCAGCCCCGGCTCGCTGTTCCCGGACGTCGACTTCCAGTACTTCCCCTTGCAGAACCCCGGCATCGTCTCCATCCCGCTAGGCTTCCTCGCCGGCTGGCTGGGCACGGTCACCTCGGACGAGGTCGCCGACGAGGCCAAGTACGCGGAAACCGAGGTGCGGTCACTCACCGGGGCGGGAGCCGTGTAGCCGACGGCACCCGCACGGCCGTAGCGCCGCGCAGGCACCGCCTAGGGCGCCACCCAGGCGTACCGGTGCTCCGGGCGGCCGGTGTCGCCGTACTTCAGGGAGAGGCGGAGGCGGCCCGCCTGTTCCAGGTGGCGCAGGTAGCGCTGGGCCGTGGAGCGACTCAGGCCCGTCCGGACGGCCACCTCGTGGGCGGACAGCGGCTGGCCGGCGCGGTGCAGGACGCCGCAGATCAGGTCCGTCGTGGGCTCCGAGTGACCGCTGGGCGGCCCCGGCGCGGGCGGCGCCGGGGCCGTGCGCAGGGCGCCGAAGATCCGGTCGACCTGCTCCTGGCCGGTCAGGCCGCGCCCGGCCACCCGGTCGACCGTCCGGCACAGGGCCGCGTAGGAGTCCAGCCGACTGCGCAGGGCGGCGAAGGTGAAGGGTTTGACCAGGTAATGCAGGGCGCCCAGGCGCATCGCCCGCTGCACCGTGGCCACATCGCCCGCGGCCGTGATCATGATGACGTCGGTGCCGTGGCCCTGCTCCCGCATGCGGTGGACGAGTTCGAGACCGGTCTGGTCCGGCAGGTAGTGGTCGAGCAGCACCAGGTCGATGCCACCGCGTTCGACGGCGGCCAGGGCCTGGCCAGCGCTGTGCGCGCGGGCGGTCACCCGGAAGCCGGGAACCTTTCCCACGTACTTGGCGTTTATCTCAGCGACGCGGAAGTCGTCGTCGACCACCAGGACGTCAATCATCGGGCCTCTCCTTCAAGGCCGACGAGCGTTAAGCCCGTGTTACGTGCTCCGCAGTTGTAGCGCGAGCAAAATGAGCACAACAGATGCTTGCGAGCAAAAGAACGGCTAGTGCTCACAAGACTGCTGCTGTGGCGGGGGCCACATCTACCGTCCCGGGCCATGAGCGCAGACACCAGCCCCGCCATCGAGCTACGGGGCGCCAGCAAAACCTTCAGGACCCCGTCCGGGGCTCTGCACACCGCCGTGCGTGGCCTGAACCTCACCGTCCGGCGCGGCGAGTTCGTGGCCGTCGTGGGGCCGACCGGCTGCGGGAAGTCCACCACGCTGACCCTGGTCAGCGGCCTGGAGGAGCCCACCGAGGGCGAGGTGCTGGTGGCCGGCGAGCCGGTCGACGGCGTCGGCGACAAGGTCGGCTTCGTCTTCCAGCAGGACGCCACCTTCCCTTGGCGGACGGTCCTGTCCAACGTCATGGCCGGCCCGCGGTTCCGGGGCGTGCCCAAGGCGGAGGCCAAGCAGAAGGCCCGCGAGTGGCTGGCCCGGGTCGGCCTCGCCGCCTTCGAGGACCGCTACCCGCACCAGCTCTCCGGCGGCCAGCGCAAGCGCGTCGCCCTCGCCGCCACGTTCGTCAACGACCCCGAGATCCTGCTGATGGACGAGCCGTTCTCGGCGCTCGACGTGCAGACCCGGGCGCTGATGTCGGACGAGCTGCTGGAGCTGTGGGAGGGGACGGGCGCCTCCGTCGTCTTCGTCACCCACGACCTGGAGGAGTCCATCGCGCTGGCCGACAAGGTCGTCGTGATGACCGCCGGGCCCGCGACCGTCAAGCAGGTCTTCGACATCGACCTGCCCCGCCCGCGCAAGGTCGAGTCGGTGCGCCTGGAGCCGCGGTTCATCGAGATCTACCGCGAGATCTGGGAGTCCCTCGGCGAAGAGGTCCGCATCACCCGTGAGAGGGGTGCCGCGCATGTCGCCTGAGGTCATGCCCGAGGCCCAGGTCGCACTGACCATGACCGAGCCCGGCAACAAGACGAACCGTACGTACTCGCGCGCGCGTGCCGCCCGTAGACGCAGGATCGTCGTCTCGGCCGCCCGTGCCGTGCTCCTGGTCGCCTTCCTCGGCCTGTGGGAGGGGCTGTCCCGGGCCAAGGTCATCGATCCGTTCAACTTCTCGATGCCCTCGAAGATCTGGGACCAGATCTGGACCTGGGTGATGCACGGCACCGCGCTCGGTTCCCTCGGCGACCAGATCTGGGCCACGCTCCACGAGGCGCTCCTCGGCTGGGTGCTCGGCGTGGTCGCCGGTGTCGTGTTCGGCATCGCCCTGGGGCGGATCAGCTTCCTCGCCGACGTCCTTGGTCCATACATCAAGGTGCTCAACTCAATACCCAGGATCGTCCTTGCCCCGATCTTCGTGATCTGGTTCGGACTCGGCCCCGCCTCCAAGGTCGCGTCGGCCGTCGTGCTGGTGTTCTTCCCGGTGTTCTTCAACGCCTTCCAGGGCGCCCGCGAAGTCGACCGCAACCTGGTCTCCAACGCCCGGATCCTCGGTGCGAGCGACCGCAGGGTGACGCTCCAGGTCGTCATCCCGTCGGCCACCTCGTGGATCTTCACCAGCCTCCATGTCAGCTTCGGCTTCGCCCTCATCGGCGCCATCGTCGGCGAGTACATCGGCGCGACCAAGGGCATCGGCCTGCTCGTCGCGCAGTCGCAGGGCACCTTCAACGCGGCCGGTGTGTACGCCGCGATGGTCATCCTCGCCGTCGTCGCGCTCGTCGCCGAAGGGCTGCTCACCTTCGCCGAGCGCCGCATCTTCCGCTGGAAGCAGTCGGGTTCCGGCAGCTGAGCCACAGCTGCCCCCCGATCCACCCCCGATCCACCCGCGTTGCACTCCCCTTTCCCGCACCGCCCCCTCACAAGGACGTGAACCGCCATGCGCAAGTCCGTCAGATACACCACCCTGGCCGCCGCCGGCCTGCTCGCCCTCTCTTCCCTCACCGCCTGTGCCAATGACGCGGCGAGCACCGCCTCCGCCGGCTCCGGCAGCAAGGGCGACGGCAAGGGGACGAAGGTCAAGATCATGGTCGGCGGCCTGGACAAGGTCATCTACCTGCCCGCGATGCTCACCCAGCGGCTCGGCTACTTCGACACCGAGGGTCTCGACGTGGAGCTGCTGAGCGAGCCGGCCGGCGTCCAGGCCGAGACCGCGCTCGTCTCCGGGCAGGTCCAGGGGGCCGTCGGCTTCTACGACCACACGCTGGACCTGCAGACGAAGGGCAAAGCCGTCGAGTCCGTCGTGCAGTTCTCGCACGCCCCCGGAGAGGTCGAGGTCGTCTCCACCAAGGCGGCGGGCGACATCACCTCGCCCAAGGACTTCAAGGGCAAGAAGCTGGGCGTGACGGGCCTGGGCGCCTCGACCGACTTCCTGACCAAGTACCTCGCCGTCAAGAACGGTGTGAACGTCAGCGAGTTCACGCCGGTCGCCGTCGGGGCTGGACCGACCTTCATCTCGGCGCTCCAGAAGGGCGCGATTGACGCCGGCATGACGACCGACCCGACCGTCGCCACGATCCTGAGCAAGAAGGCGGGCAAGGTCCTCCTCGACATGCGCACCCCCGAGGGTTCGCAGGCGGCGCTGGGCGGGCCGTACCCGTCGTCCAGTCTTTACATGCAGACGGACTGGGTGAACGGACACAAGGAGACCGTCCAGAAGCTGGTCAATGCATTCGTCAAGACGCTCACGTGGATGTCCACCCACAGCGCGGACGAGATCGCGGCCAAGATGCCCGCCGACTACTCCCAGGGCGACAAGGCGCTCTACGCCGAGGCGATCAAGAGCACGCTGCCGATGTTCACCAAGGACGGCGTGATGCCCGCGGGCGGCCCCGAGACCGTCGAGAAGGTCCTCAAGGCGTTCAACCCCAACATCAAGAACGCCGACGTGGACCTGAGCAAGACGTACACGACCGAGTTCGTCGACAAGGCCACCAAGTGACCGCTCGCTGAAGCGCGCTCAGACACGGGTCGCCCACACGTAACGGTGTTCCGGGCGGCCCGCGTCGCCGTATTTCAGGGTCAGCCGGGCCCTTCCGGTGCGCTCCAGGAGCTTCAGATAGCGCTGGGCGGTCTGCCGGCTCACCCCGGTCCGCTCGGCGATCTCCTGGGCGGACAGCGGCCCTTCCGCGGTCATCAGCGCCTGGCGCACCAGCCCGGCCGTCGTGGGGGAGTGCCCCTTGGGCAGCCCCGGCTCCGACGGTGCGGACAGGGCGCCGAAGATGCGGTCCACCTCGGCCTGTTCGGCCTCACCGCCGCCGTCCAGGGTGCGGCGCAGCTGCGCGTACGCCTCCAGCTTGGCACGCAGCCCGGCGAAGGCGAACGGTTTCACCAGGTACTGCAGGGCCCCGTGCCGCATGGCGGCCTGGACGGTCGACACGTCCCGTGCCGCCGTCACCATGATCACGTCGGTCTGGTGGCCGCGCCGGCGCATCTCCCGGACGACGGCGAGACCGGTGTCGTCGGGCAGGTAGTGGTCCATGAGGACCAGGTCGAGACGCGGCAGCGTCTCCAACTGCCGCAGTGCCTCGGCCGCGTTGTGCGCCTCGCCCGCCACGTGGAAGCCGGGCACCTTCTCGACGTAGGCGGCGTTGACCCGGGCGACCCGCGTGTCGTCGTCCACGACCAGGACCTCGATCATCGCGCCTCCCCCTCGCCGACGGCCGCAGGCGCGGCACCGGCCGACGCCGGTTGCGGTCCGGGCTCGGTCAGTGCGTCGGTCAGCGCCTCGGGCAGGACGACGGTGAACTCCGCGCCCCCGCCGTCCGCGGCGCCCACGGACGCGCTCCCGCCCTGCCGTTCGGCGAGCCGGCGCACCAACGAGAGCCCGATGCCCCGCTTGCCGTGCGCGGGCGGCTTCTTGGTGGACCACCCCTCCGTGAAGACCAGCTCCCGCTGGTCCTCGGGGATCCCGGGTCCGGTGTCGCGCACCCTGAGGACGACCGTGCGGCCCTCCGTACGCAATTCGACCTCCACGCGCGCGTGCGGAGTTCCGGCGACCGCGTCGAGCGCGTTGTCCACGAGGTTGCCGACGACCGTGACCAGCCCCCGCGGGTCGATCAGCCGGTCCGGCAGCCGGGTGCGCTCCGACACCCACAGCGCCACGACCCGCTCGGCCGCCACGGTCGCCTTGCCGACCAGCAGGGCGGCCAGCAGCGGGTCCTGGATCTTCTCCGTGACCTGCTCGGCGGTGACCCGGTGGTCGCCGACCACCTCGCCGACGAACTCGACGGCGTCGTCGTACATCTCCAGCTCCAGCAGCCCGAGCAGGGTGTGCATGCGGTTGGCGTGCTCGTGGTCCTGGGCGCGCAGGGCGTCGATCAGGCCGCGCGTGGAGTCGAGTTCGCGGCCCAGCTGCTCCAGCTCGGTGCGGTCGCGCAGCGTGGCCACGGCGCCGCCGTCGTCCGTGGGCATGCGGTTGGCGACCAGGACCCGCTGCCCGCGCACGGTCAGCAGATCGGTGCCGGTGACCCGCCCGGCCAGCACGTCCGTCGTACGCCCCGGGCCCAGCCCCTCGTCCGGGGTCAGCCCCACGGCCTCGTCGCCGATGCCCAGCAGCCGTCGGGCCTCGTCGTTGAGCAGGCGGATCCGGCCCGCGCGGTCGAACGCGACCACGCCCTCCCGGATGCCGTGCAGCATCGCCTCGCGCTCCGCGAGCAGCGCCGAGATGTCGGAGAAGGCCAGGTCCCGGGTCTGCCGCTGCACCCTGCGGGAGATCAGCCAGGCCGCCAGCGCGCCCACCGCGAGAGCGGCTCCGGCGTACGCGAACAGCCCCGGGATGGCGCTGATCAGCCGCGCCCGCACGCTGTCGTAGGCGATGCCGACGGAGACCGCCCCGATGATCCGGTGCTCGGCGTCGTACAGCGGCACCTTGCCGCGCGCCGAGCGGCCCAGGGTGCCGTTGTCGATCTCCATGACCTCCTTGCCCTCCAGGGCGTCGTGGGGGTCGGTGGAGACCTCGTGGCCGATCTCGCTCGGGGTGGGGTGCGACCAGCGGATCCATCCCGGGTCCAGCACCACGATGTACTCCGCGTGGGTGGCGTGCCGGATCCGCTCGGCCTCCCGCTGCACCGGGCCGTCCTTCGTCGGCGGGGTGTGCTGGATGCCCTCGGCGATCTGCGGGTCCTGGGCCGTGGTCTGCGCGATGGCCAGCGCGCGGCGCATCGCCTCCTGGTCCAGCTGCCTGCTCAGCGGCGCCAGGAACAGCCCGGTGGCGAGCACCGCGACTCCCGCGGCGATCGCCACCTGCATCAGCAGTACCTGGGAGAACACCCGCCGGGGCAGACCGAGGCGCAGCCGGCGCGCGGGGGGAGTGGGGCTCATGCCGACGACGGTACGTGGGCGGGCGGACATGCCCCAGGGCTGTGTGGCGTGGATCTCTTGACCAGTTCTTGGGAAACCCGGCCGCGCCCGGTGTCAGCTCGCCAGTGCCGTCGTCCGCGTCGGCAGTTCGCGTACGGCCACCACGTCCATGTGCGCCGGAGCGCCGAGCACCGTCGCGCCGCAGCTCTCCGGGCGTGGCGGCAGCGACATGACCTGCGCCACGGTGACCCGCCACCGGCGGCCGTCGGTGTGGGCGACGGTGACCTGCCGGTGCGAGGCATCGCCCTCGGTGCGGACGACGCTCAGCACGCCCGCCCGGTACTCGCCCGCGGCCGAGCGGACGGCCAGCTCGGCCGCCTGGCCGGGCCGGTCCCAGGCGGAGCACCCACGGCAGTCCTCGACGACCACGCGCCCCTCCTGGACGCCGTGCAGGGCCTCCTTGATGGTGTGGGCCTCCGCGCGGCCGTAGGCGTAGCCGTACGGCAGGACGAGCACCGTCGGCGCGAACCGATGACCACCCAGATGGGTGACCTCCCAGACGCCGCGCACGCCGGACGCGCACAGCTCGGCGGCGAGGGGGCGGCCCAGGAGGGCGCAACAGCGGTCGCGCTTGCCGTTGGTGCACACCAGCGCCAGCGGGTCGCCCCGGTGCGGCCGTCCGTCGAGGGCCGCACCGAAGGAACGGTGGTCGCCCGCTCCGAGGGCGGCGAAGTCGAGGTCCAGCAGCCGCTCCGGATCCCGGGTGGTGGCGGCGTGCAGCCAGACGTTCCCGGGGACCGTGTGGGCCGCGTACACGTGGCGTTCCGAGGGCGTGCCCGGGTCGGCGTGGCGTCCGGGGCGCCGGATGAGTGCGATGCGCACGCCGGTGCCCTCCGCGGCGGCCTCCAGCGCGCGGCCCAGCGCCGGGTCCAGGTGGCTCGAAGTGAGCGCCTTGGCACCCCAGGGGCCGGGCTGTTCCAACAGCAGCCACGTCGTCGCCGTGGCCGCCGTACCGGAAACGGGCTCGTCGAAGCCCCGGGAGACCGTCGCGCACCTACTCACAGAGGCGAGCCTAACCTGACTTTCCCCAGGGCGACTTCCGGCCGGTGCTGTGTCCTGGTCCGGGAGCATGTGTCCCGGTCCGGGAATGGCGGCTTCCTACTCGGGGAGCGGCTGCGGGGGGCGCGGGCCGACGTAGTGGCCGCTGGGGCGCATGCGCAGGGGGCGCTCGCCGTACTCCTCCAGGGCGTGCGCGATCCAGCCCGCCGTGCGCGCCACGGCGAAGATCGTCTCGCCGGCCGTGGCGGGCATGCCGGAGGAGACCGTGAACACGGCCAGGGCCAGGTCGACGTTGGCGTGCAGCGGGGTGTGCCGGGCGGTCGTGGCGACGATGTCGCGGGCCGCGAGCAGGGCGGACTCCGCGTGCGGGACCTGCTCCAGGAGGCCGAACAGCACCCGTGCGCGCGGGTCCTCGCCCGGGTAGAGCCGGTGGCCGAGCCCGGGGATCCGGCGGCCGGCGCGCAGCTCGTCCGCGATCACCGGGACAGCGGTGCCCTGGTCGAGCACGTCCAGCAGCATCCGGTGGGCCAGGCCGCTGGCCGCGCCGTGCAGCGGGCCCTCCAGGACCCCGAGTCCGGCCGAGACGGCCGCGTACGCGTGCGCGCGGGCCGAGGCGGCGACCCGTACCGCGAGCGTGGAGACGGCCAGGTCGTGGTCGGCGAGCAGGGCGAGCGCGGTGTCCAGGACGCGCAGGGAGGCCTCGTCGGCGGGGCGGCCGGTCAGCCGGCCCCACAGGCGGTGAGCGAGCGGGCCCTCGTCCTTGTGGTCGTGGCGGACGGGCGGCAGCGCGGCCACGAGTGTCGGGATCAGGGTGCGTGCCGTGCCCAGCACAGCCTCTTCGGACAGGTCGAAGCGCAACGGGTCCTCGGCCGCCGCGGCGATCGCCGCAACCCGCAGCCGGTCCGTGGGCGTGGTGTGCTCGGGCAGGGCGTTCACCGCGCGGCGGGCCGCCTTGACGGTGGCCGCGGGCGCTGTGAAGGCCGCGCCGGGGGCCGGCCGGCCCGTCCACAGCCACTCCGCGACCTCTTCGTAGGGGTGTCGGGCGGCCAGCTCGGTGGCGTCGACGCCCCGGTAGTAGTAGCGGTCCTTCTCGATCAGCGTGATGCGGGTCCGTACGGACAGCTCGCCGCCGGAGCCCGAAGTCCCCGCGGCCTCACGCCGGTTGCGCCGGGCGAGGGCCTCCACCTCCTGCACGTCGAAGGTGCTGGCCCGGCCGCCGGGTTCGCGCCTGCTGCCGAGCAGGCCACGGCTGACGTAGGCGTACACCGTCTCGGGCTTCACACCGAGGAGTTCAGCGGTCTCCTTGGTGGTCAGCCTTCGCCCGGGACGGCCGGAAGCGGGTTCGTGATCGCGCATGGGGGTCACCGTAGCGGTCTCTGCACACCTGGATGGCTGCATGTACTGATATTGATCGGATCAATATTGACACGCAATGAGTCAAACATGGACAGTCGGATCAAGTCCAGGGAGGAACAACATGTCCATCAACAGGACCGCGAACCCGCTCGTCGACGTCCCGCGCGGCCTCGCGGGCGTCGTCGTCACCGACACCGAGATCGGTGACGTCCGGGGGCGCGAAGGCTTCTACCACTACCGTCAGTACTCCGCCGTAGAACTCGCGCGGAGCCGAGGCTTCGAGGACGTCTGGCACCTCCTGGTGCACGGCGCGCTCCCCGACGCGGAACGCCGCGCCGCGTTCACAGCCGAGACCGCGGCGCTGCGCCGGCTGCCCGCGGACGTCCGCGCCGCCCTGCCCGCGATCGCCGCCGCCAGCCGCACCTCCGGACCGCTGGCCGGGCTGCGCACCGCCCTCTCCCTGCTCGGCGCCGCACAGGGATTCCGTCCGGTCTACGACATCGACGCCGATCGGCGCCGCGCCGACACCGTCGCCGCCTGCGCGGCCGTCCCCACGCTGCTGACCGCGCTGTACCGGCTCGGACAGGGGCTCGAACCCGTCGAGCCGCGCGAGGACCTCTCGTACGCGGCCAACTACCTCTACATGCTCACCGGCGAGGAACCCGACCCGCGGCGGGCCCGTGCGGTCGAGCAATACCTGATCTCAACCATTGATCACGGATTCAATGCGTCAACCTTCACCGCACGCGTCATCGCGTCCACCGGCGCCGACGTCGCGGCCTGCCTGACCGGTGCCGTCGGCGCGCTCTCCGGGCCGCTGCACGGAGGGGCGCCGAGCCGGGCGCTGGACACGCTGGACGCGATCGGCACGCCCGACCGGATCGACCCCTGGATACGGCAGCGGGTGCTCGCCGGTGACCGCATCATGGGCTTCGGACACGCCATCTACCGCACGGAGGACCCCCGTTCGCGCATGCTGCGCGAGATCGCCCTCGGCTTCGGCGGGCCGCGCGTCGGCTTCGCGGTCGAGGTCGAACGCCGGGTCGAGGCGATCCTCGCCGAGCTGAAGCCCGGCCGCGAACTGCACACGAACGTCGAGTTCTACGCCGGCGTGGTCATGGAACTGTGCGGGCTGCCCCGCGAGATGTTCACCCCGACCTTCGCGGCGGCACGGGTGGTCGGCTGGAGCGCCAACATCCTGGAACAGGCGGCGGACTCGAAGATCATCCGCCCGGTCGCCCGCTATGTCGGACCGGAGCCGCCGGTGGCGGTACCGGCTCAGCCGTGAGCCGGCCCCGGGGCGCCGCTCTTATCCTGGTCCGGCCGTAGGTCCACGTAAGAGAGGGCGCCCGTTGGGCAACAGCCGCACCCCACAGCAGATCCCGGTCGTCGTCATCGCCGGGTTCCTCGGCTCCGGGAAGACGACGCTCCTCAACCACCTCCTGCACCGCAGCGGAGGCAGCCGCATCGGGGCGATCGTCAACGACTTCGGGGCCATCGAGATCGACGCCATGGCGGTCGCGGGCGCCCTCGGCGACTCGACCGTCTCCCTCGGCAACGGCTGCCTGTGCTGCGCCGTCGACGCAAGCGAACTCGACGTCTACCTGGAGCGGCTCGCCGCGCCCGTCGCCGGCATCGACGTCATCGTCATCGAGGCCAGCGGGCTCGCCGAGCCCCAGGAGCTGGTCCGGATGGTGCTGGCCAGCGAGCATCCGGGGATCGTCTACGGCGGCCTCGTGGAGGTCGTCGACGCGGCCGAGTTCGACGACACCCGCGCCAGGCACCCCGAGATCGACCGGCATCTCGCCCTCGCCGACCTCGTCGTCGTCAACAAGCTCGACCGGGCGGACGACCCCGACCGCGTCCTCGGGCTCGTCCGCTCGCTCACCGACCACGCCGCCGTCGTCCCCGCGACCTACGGCCGCATCGATCCGGAGTTCCTCTTCGACTGCAGGCCGAGCGAGGAGCGGATCGGGCAGCTGTCCTTCGACGACCTCCACGAACACACCGCGGACGACAGCCACGCCGGTCACCTGCACACCGGCTACGACAGCCTGCCCTTCACCTCCGACGTGCCCATGGATCCCCGCACGCTCATGCGGTTCCTGGACAGCCGGCCCGAGGGGCTGTACCGGATCAAGGGGTACGTCGACTTCGGGCCGCACGACACCCGCAACCGGTACGCCGTGCACGCCGTCGGCCGGTTCCTGCGCTTTTATCCGGAGCCCTGGGGCCCGGCCGACGCCCGCCTCACCCAGCTCGTGCTGATCGGCTCCGGCATCGACCCGGAGGCGCTGAACAAGGAGCTGGAGGCGGGCAGGAACGACGCCCCGCACGCCGACGAGCACGGCATGTGGGGCGTCCTGCGCTACGTCCAGGGCGCCGAGGAAGAGCCCGACGCGGAGACGTACGGAACCTGGAACACCGGCCTGGAACCGGCCTAGAACACCGGTCCCGCGACCACCGACACCGTCTTCGCCAGCGACGTGCCCGAACCGTCCCGGCGCGGGTCCAGCTCCGGCAGCTCCGCCGGAGTGCCGTTCTTCTGCGCCGCACGTGCCGGGACGGGGCCCGCCCAGCCCAGCGACAGGCAGTCCTCGCCCTTCAGGAACCGCTGGCAGCGCACGCCGCCGGTGGCCCGGCCCTTGCGCGGGTACTGGTCGAACGGCGTCAGCTTCGCCGTCGTCTGCACGGAGTCGTCCAGCGTGCCGCGCGAGCCCGCCACCGTGAAGACCACCGCGTCGGCCGCCGGGTCGATCGCCGTGAACGAGATGACCTTGGCGCCCTCGGTGAGCTTGATGCCCGCCATACCGCCCGCCGGACGGCCCTGCGGGCGCACGATGGACGCCTGGAAGCGCAGCAGCTGCGCGTCGTCGGTGATGAAGACCAGGTCCTCCTCGCCGGTGCGCAGCTCCACCGCGCCGACGATCCGGTCGCCGTCCTTGAGCGTGATGACCTCCAGCTCGTCCTTGTTGGACGGGTAGTCGGGCACCACGCGCTTGACGACGCCCTGCTCGGTGCCGAGCGCCAGGCCCGGCGAGGACTCGTCCAGCGTGGTCAGGCAGACCACCGTCTCGTCGTCCTCCAGGGAGACGAACTCCGCGAGCGGGGCCCCTCCGGCGAGGTTCGGCGCCGTCGCGGTCTCGGGCAGCTGAGGCAGGTCGACCACGTTGATCCGCAGCAGCCGGCCCGCCGAGGTCACCGCGCCGACCTCGCCGCGCGCGGTCGCCGGAACCGCCGAGACGATCACGTCGTGCTTGACCCGCCGCGCGTCCGCCTCCTCGGCGAACGGCTCGGCGGTCGACGTACGGGCCAGCAGCCCCGTCGAGGACAGCAGCACCCGGCACGGGTCGTCGGCCACCTGGAGCGGCACGGTGGCCGCCGAAGCGCCCCCGGCCTCCAGCAGGACCGTACGCCGGTCGGTCCCGAACTGCTTGGCGACGGCCGCCAGTTCGGCCGAGACCAGCTTGCGCAGCTCCGTGTCGGAATCCAGGATCCGGGTCAGCTCCTCGATCTCCGCGGTGAGCTTGTCCTTCTCCGCCTCCAGCTCGATGCGGTCGTACTTGGTGAGCCGGCGCAGCGGCGTGTCGAGGATGTACTGCGTCTGCACCTCGCTCAGCGAGAAGCGCTCCATCAGGCGCTCCTTGGCCTGCGCGGAGTTCTCGCTGGACCGGATCAGCCGGATGACCTCGTCGATGTCGACCAGCGCGGTGAGCAGGCCCTCCACCAGGTGCAGCCGGTCACGCCGCTTGGTGCGCCGGAACTCGCTGCGGCGCCGCACGACGTCGAAGCGGTGGTCGAGGTAGACCTCCAGCAGCTCCTTGAGGCCGAGGGTGAGCGGCTGGCCGTCCACCAGGGCCACGTTGTTGATGCCGAAGGACTCCTCCATCGGGGTCAGCTTGTAGAGCTGCTCCAGGATGGCCTCCGGCACGAAGCCGTTCTTGATCTCGATGACCAGGCGCAGGCCGTGCTCGCGGTCGGTGAGGTCCTTGACGTCGGCGATGCCCTGGACCTTCTTCGCGTTGACCAGGTCCTTGATCTTCGCGATCACCTTCTCCGGACCGACCGTGAACGGCAGTTCGGTGACGACCAGGCCCTTGCGGCGGGCGGTCACGGCCTCGATCGAGACCGTCGCGCGGATCTTGAAGGTGCCGCGGCCGTTGGCGTACGCGTCCCGGATGCCGTCCAGGCCGACGATCCGGCCGCCGGTGGGCAGGTCGGGGCCCGGGACGTGCTTCATCAGCGCGTCCAGGTCGGCGTTCGGGTACCTGATCAGGTGGCGGGCCGCCGCGATGACCTCGCGCAGGTTGTGCGGCGGCATGTTCGTCGCCATGCCGACCGCGATGCCCGAGGAGCCGTTGACCAGCAGGTTCGGGAAGGCAGCCGGCAGCGCCACCGGCTCCTGCTCCTGGCCGTCGTAGTTCGGCGTGAAGTCGACCGTGTCCTCGTCGATCGACTCGGTCATCAGGCTCGTCGCCTCGGCCATCCGGCACTCCGTGTACCGCATGGCGGCCGGCGGGTCGTCGTTGCCCAGCGAGCCGAAGTTGCCGTGGCCGTCCACCAGCGGCACGCGCATGGAGAAGGGCTGCGCCATACGCACCAGGGCGTCGTAGATCGACGCGTCGCCGTGCGGGTGCAGTTTGCCCATGACCTCGCCGACGACGCGGGCGCACTTCACATAGCCCCGGTCGCGGCGCAGGCCCATCTCGTTCATCTGGTACACGATCCGGCGGTGCACCGGCTTGAGACCGTCACGGGCGTCCGGCAGGGCGCGCGAGTAGATGACCGAGTACGCGTACTCGAGGTAGGAGCCACGCATCTCGTCGACGACGTCGATGTCGAGGATCCTCTCCTCGAACGAGTCGTCGGGCGGCGGGGTCTTCGTGCTGCGGCGGGCCATCGCTGCCTGGCTCCTTGCTGAAGCGATTGACGGATCTGACGCGGACCATTGTGGACCGCGGCACTGACAACATGGTCCGCGACCCGGTGGCAACGTGGTCCACGGCCCGGTCCCCACGCGCGACGCAGGCTACGTGATCCGCTGTGGGCGTACGTCCGGCGGGAACTTCGCCGCCGCTGCGCACGCTTGCATACAGTGGCAGGACCGGCAGGAAAACCGCGGTTTCGACGACCGCCTCCGCTCGCGAAGGGACGTACATGCCCATGGGTCACACGACCACAGCCGAGGCAGGCTCCGGAGGCCTGACAGCGACCGAGCACCGCCTGGCCAACGGTCTGCGCGTGGTGCTCTCCGAGGACCACCTGACCCCGGTGGCGGCGGTCTGCCTCTGGTACGACGTCGGCTCGCGCCACGAAGTCAAGGGACGTACCGGTCTGGCTCACCTTTTCGAGCACCTGATGTTCCAGGGCTCCGGTCAGGTGAAGGGCAACGGCCACTTCGAACTGGTCCAGGGTGCCGGCGGCTCGCTCAACGGCACCACCAGCTTCGAGCGCACCAACTACTTCGAGACCATGCCCGCCCACCAGCTGGAGCTCGCGCTGTGGCTGGAGGCCGACCGCATGGGCTCGCTGCTCGCGGCCCTGGACGACGAGTCCATGGAGAACCAGCGGGACGTCGTCAAGAACGAGCGCCGCCAGCGCTACGACAACGTGCCCTACGGCACCGCCTTCGAGAAGCTGACCGCCCTCGCCTACCCGGAGGGCCACCCCTACCACCACACGCCGATCGGCTCGATGGCGGACCTGGACGCGGCCACCCTGGAGGACGCCCGCCAGTTCTTCCGCACCTACTACGCCCCCAACAACGCGGTGCTCTCCGTGGTCGGCGACATCGACCCCGTGCAGACCCTCGCCTGGATCGAGAAGTACTTCGGGTCCATCCCCGCGCACGACGGCAAGCCCGCGCCGCGCGACGGCTCCCTGCCGGACGTCATCGGCGGGCAGCTGCGCGAGGTCGTCGTGGAGGAGGTCCCGGCGCGCGCCCTGATGGCCGCCTACCGGCTCCCGCACGACGGCACGCGCGCGTGCGACGCGGCCGACGTGGCCCTGACCGTCCTCGGCGGCGGCGAGTCCTCCCGCCTGTACAACCGGCTGGTGCGCCGCGACCGTACGGCCGTGGCGGCCGGCTTCGGCCTGCTGCGCCTGGCCGGCGCCCCCTCGCTGGGCTGGCTGGACGTGAAGACCTCCGGTGACGTCGAGGTGCCGGTCATCGAGACCGCCATCGACGAGGAGCTGGCCCGGTTCGCCGAGGAGGGCCCCACGCCCGAGGAAATGGAGCGCGCCCAGGCGCAGTTGGAGCGCGAGTGGCTGGACCGGCTCGGCACGGTCTCCGGCCGCGCCGACGAACTGTGCCGGTTCGCCGTCCTGTTCGGCGACCCGCAGCTCGCCCTCACCGCCGTCCAGCGCGTCCTGGCGGTGACCCCGGAGGAGGTCAAGGAGGTCGCCCAGGCCCGCCTGCGCCCCGACAACCGCGCGGTCCTCGTCTACGAGCCGCTGTCCGCCGAGTCGGCCCAGCACACCGAGGAGGCCGGGCGCGGCGAGGACCCGGAGCAGGAAGCGACCGTAGAGGCCGGCAACGAGAACGACGAGGAGACGGCCAAGTGACCGAGCTCGCCACGATGGACTTCCACCCCCAGCCGCAGGCCGGCGAGGCCAAGCCCTGGGCGTTCCCGGCCCCCGAGCGCGGCACGCTGGACAACGGCCTGACCGTGCTGCGCTGCCACCGCCCCGGCCAGCAGGTCGTCGCCGTCGAGGTGCTGCTGGACGCGCCCCTGGACGCCGAGCCGGCCGGCCTGGACGGCGTCGCCACGATCATGGCGCGGGCCTTCTCCGAGGGCACCGACAAGCACTCCGCCGAGGAGTTCGCCGCCGAGCTGGAGCGGGCCGGCGCCACGCTGGACGCGCACGCCGACCACCCCGGCGTCCGGCTCAGCCTGGAGGTCCCGGCCTCCCGCCTGGCCAAGGGCCTCGGCCTGCTCGCCGACGCCCTGCGCGCGCCCGCCTTCGCCGAGAGCGAGGTCGAGCGGCTGGTCCGCAACCGCCTGGACGAGATCCCGCACGAGCTGGCCAGCCCCGCCCGCCGGGCCGCCAAGGAACTCTCCAAGGAGCTGTTCCCGGCCACCTCGCGCATGTCCCGACCGCGCCAGGGCACCGAGGAGACGGTCGAGAAGATCGACGCGGCGGCCGTCCACGCCTACTACGACCGCCATGTGCGCCCCGTCACGGCCACCGTGGTCGTGGTCGGCGACCTCACCGGCACGGACCTGGACGAGCTGCTCGGCGACACCCTGGGCGCCTGGACGGGCACCCCGGGCAGCCCGCGGCCCGTGCCGCCGGTCAGCGCCGACGACACCGGGCGCGTGGTCATCGTGGACCGGCCCGGTGCCGTGCAGACGCAGCTGCTCATCGGCCGGATCGGCCCCGACCGGCACGACCGCGTGTGGCCCGCCCAGGTGCTCGGCACCTACTGCCTCGGCGGCACCCTCACCTCCCGCCTGGACCGCGTCCTGCGCGAGGAGAAGGGCTACACCTACGGCGTGCGCTCCTTCGGGCAGGTGCTGCGCTCCGCCCCGGACGGCACGGGCGCCTCGATGCTCGCCATCAGCGGCTCCGTGGACACCCCGAACACCGGCCCCGCGCTCGAGGACCTGTGGACGGTGCTGCGCACGCTCGCGGCGGAGGGCCTGACCGACGCCGAGCGGGACGTCGCCGTGCAGAACCTCGTCGGGGTCGCGCCGCTGAAGTACGAGACCGCGGCGGCCGTCGCGGGCACCCTGGCCGACCAGGTCGAGCAGCACCTGCCCGACGACTTCCAGGCCGCGCTCTACCGGCAGCTCGCCGCCACCGGCACCGTGGAGGCCACGGCGGCGGTCGTGAACGCCTTCCCGGTGGACCGTCTGGTGACGGTCCTCGTCGGTGACGCGGCCCAGATCAAGGAACCGGTCGAGGCGCTCGGCATCGGCGAAGTCACGGTCGTGGCGGCCGAGTAGAGCCCGGGCGCACGCACGCGGGAATGGGGCCCCGGCGACTTACGGGTCGTCAGGGCCCCACGCCTGTTCACCGGCTGCTCCCCAGCCGCTCCCCAGATGTCCGAATTGGGGCGGAGGTTGCCTGTCTGGCCTGTGGGATGCGCTACAAAAGCCCGGATCCGTTTGGGCGGGGAAAGCCACCCCCCGTAGCGTCGTGCGGGCTGTCCGTCAGGCAGTGCGCCGCACCCGCGGCACCGGACAGCCATCGCCGAGTCCCCATACGGCGCGAGCCAGGGGAGCCGGGGACCCACACGTCCCCTGGGGTGAATCGGACTCCCGCGCGTGCGCGAGGGAGTCCGTAGGAGACCTTCCTCCTCCGAACCCGTCAGCTAACCCGGTAGGCGAGCAGGGAAGGAAAGGACCAGCCACTTCATGGCGTTCATGTGCGCCACCGGGAAGCACCGCAAGCCCGGCCGGGTCAAGCGCACCACCGCTCAGGCGGCCGGCGTCGCGGCCCTGACCACCGGCGTCATCGGCACCCTCGCGGCCACCCCGTCGCTCGCCGCCGAGAACTCCGTCGAGCAGACCGGCCTCACCCCGGTCATCACCGTGAGCGACGAGATCGCCGAGCAGATCGACGCGCAGGCCACCGCGCAGCAGCAGGCCGCCGAGCGGAAGGCGGCCGAGCAGGCCGCGGCCAAGGCCGCCGCCGAGCGGGCGAAGGAGGAGCGCGAGGCCAAGGCGCGCGCCGCCCGCGCGGCCGAGCGCAAGCGCCTGAACGCCTTCGTGCTGCCGATCGCGAACTCCTACGTCTCCACGGGCTACCACGCCAGCAGCTCCCTGTGGTCCTCCGGCTCCCACACCGGCATCGACTTCCACGCGGCCAGCGGCACCCCCGTGCACGCGGTCGGCCTCGGCACCGTCGTCTCCACCGGCTGGGGCGGCGCGTACGGCAACCAGATCGTGATCCGGATGGCCGACGGCATGTACACCCAGTACGGCCATCTGTCGTCCATCGGCGTCGGCGTGGGCCAGCAGGTCGTCCCGGGCCAGCAGATAGGCCTGTCCGGCGCGACCGGCAACGTCACCGGCCCACACCTCCACTTCGAGGCCCGCACGACCCCGGAGTACGGCTCGGACGTCGACCCCGTCGCCTACCTCCGCCAGCACGGCCTGAACGTCTGACGCACTCATCGCGAAGCCCCGGCTCACCGAGCCGGGGCTTTCGTCGTTTTTCGCGGCGTCCGAGGTGCCCGCTGACCAAAAAATATCCATGGATTCCGGGCCGCCGTCGGAAATTCCCGCTCATTGCAATAGAGTCACGGAACATGCGTCCATCGTCGACGTTTCACGGGGATTAAGACGGAGGTCGGTCATGCGTATTCCGGCGCACTCGGTGTGCACGGCGATCCGGGACGACATCGTGGCCGGTGTCTACGAGCGCGGCAGCCGCCTCACCGAGGAAGTTCTGGCCCGCCGCTACGGCGTCTCGCGCGTCCCCGTCCGCGAGGCCCTGCGCACCCTGGAGGCCGAGGGCTTCGTGGTGACCCGCCGACACGCGGGCGCGTGTGTCGCCGAGCCGACCGAGCGGGAGGCCGCCGACCTGCTGGAGATGCGCATGCTCCTGGAGCCGCTCGGCGCCTCACGGGCCGCCCAGCGGCGCACGGAGGCCCATCTGAAGGTGCTGCGCGGCCTGGTGCGGCTGGGCCAGGAGCGGGCCAGGCAGGGCGGCAGCGAGGAACTGCGCTCGCTGGACGGCTGGTTCCACGAGACGCTCGCCCAGGCCGCGGGCAGCCACTCGCTGACCTCGACGCTCACCCAGCTGCGGCACAAGATCGCCTGGATGTACGCGGTTCGGGCTCCGGTCGGCCCGGTGGAGTCCTGGGCCGAGCATGGCGTCATCGTGGACGCGGTGGCGCGCGGCGACAGCGAGCGCGCGCGGGCGGTCACGGCCCTGCACACCGAGCGCGCGGTGGGCGCGCACCGGCTGCGGTTCGCCTCCGGCGGGGACCGCGCGGAGCGTGTGAGGGACTCGCAACATGCCGTAAACACAGCGAGCCCGCGGCATTAACACGGGCGCCGTATACAAAGAGGGGATATTCGGCGGGACGTGCATTTCCGCTGCCCTTTTTCGGCGTGCCGTGAATTCAGGCAGGTGCGTAAATCCGCGTGCGAATCCGTCCGGCCGGCCGCGAAAACGCGGAAGCCGCGCCCCCGGTTCCGGGGGCGCGGCTTCCTGGTGCGACTCAGACGGTCTCGGGCAGCTCCTCAAGGCCCTCGGCGACCAGCTTGGCCAGCCGGTCCAGGGCGGCGTCCGCGCCCTCGGCGCCGGAGGCGAGGACGATCTCCTCGCCGCCCTGGGCGCCCAGGCTGAGGACCGCCAGCATGGAGGCCGCGTTGACGGGGTTGCCGTCGGCCTTGGCGATCGTCACCGGGACGCCTGCGGCCGTGGCGGCTCGGACGAAGATGGAGGCGGGGCGGGCGTGGAGGCCCTCGGCCCAGCCGACGTTGACGCGGCGCTCAGCCATGTGATGCTGCCCTTCAGGTTCTCAGGGTTGTCTAGACCAGTTTCCCACATCGTGAAGCAAGTCCGGAGGGGACCTTCGTCACCCCCCGGCCGTGTCGCCGGACCGCGGCCTCGATCCGGCTTCCGTCCTCCACAGACTGCCTCGCGCCGTTGTCGTGGGCGAGCCGTACGCTGGGGCCCATGCAGACCCCGGCGGACCGGCAGGACCGGCACGAGTACCCCGCCCACTGGGAGGCGGACGTGGTGCTGCGCGACGGCGGCACCGCACGCGTGCGGCCCATCACCGTCGATGACGCCGACCGCCTGGTCAGCTTCTACGAGGGGGTCTCGGACGAGTCGAAGTACTACCGCTTCTTCGCGCCGTACCCCCGGCTCTCCGCCAAGGACGTCCACCGCTTCACGCACCACGACTTCGTGGACCGGGTGGGGCTCGCGGCCACCGTCGGCGGCGAGTTCATCGCCACTGTGCGCTACGACCGCATCGGCCCCGACGGAATGCCCGCCTCCGCACCGGCCGACGAGGCCGAGGTCGCCTTCCTCGTGCAGGACGCCCACCAGGGCCGCGGGGTCGCCTCCGCCCTCCTGGAGCACATCGCCGCCGTGGCGCGCGAGCGCGGGATCCGTCGCTTCGCCGCCGAGGTGCTGCCCGCCAACACCAAGATGATCAAGGTGTTCACGGACGCCGGGTACACCCAGAAGCGCAGCTTCGAGGACGGCGTCGTACGCCTGGAGTTCGACCTGGAACCCACCGACCGCTCCCTCGCCGTGCAGCGCGCGCGTGAGCAGCGCGCCGAGGCCCGTTCGGTACGACGGCTGCTGGCACCCGGCTCCGTGGCCGTCGTCGGGGTCGGCCGCGCGCCCGGTGGGGTCGGCCGCAGCGTCCTGGCCAACCTCCGGGACGCCGGCTACGCGGGCCGGCTGTACGCCGTGAACAAGGCCTTCCCCGAGGACGTCGAGGACGTCGACGGGGTGCCCGCGCACCGGTCGGTGCGGGAGATCGAGGGGCACGTCGACCTCGCGGTCGTCGCCGTCCCGGCCGAGTACGTCCCCGCAGTGGTCGCCGAGTGCGGCGAACACGGCGTCCAGGGACTCGTCGTCCTCTCCGCCGGCTACGCGGAGAGCGGGCCCGAGGGACGAGAGCGGCAGCGTGCGCTCGTGCAGCAGGTGCGCGCGTACGGCATGCGGATCATCGGCCCGAACGCCTTCGGGGTCATCAACACCGCCCCGGACGTCCTGCTGAACGCCTCGCTCGCCCCCGAGTTGCCCCGCCCGGGGCGCATCGGTCTGTTCGCGCAGTCCGGCGCCATCGGCATCGCCCTGCTGTCGCGGCTGCACCGGCGCGGGGGAGGGGTCACGGGGGTCACCGGCGTGTCCACGTTCGTGTCCGCCGGCAACCGCGCGGACGTCTCCGGCAACGACGTCCTCCAGTACTGGTACGACGACCCCGAGACCGACGTCGTCCTCATGTACCTGGAGTCCATCGGAAACCCGCGCAAGTTCACCCGCCTCGCCCGGCGGACCGCGGCGGCGAAGCCGCTGGTCGTGGTGCAGGGGGTCGGCTCGGCCCCCCAGGGGCACGCGGTCCGGGCCACCCGGCTGCCCCATGCGACCGTCTCCGCGCTGCTCCGGCAGGCCGGGGTGATCCGGGTGGACACGATCACCGAGCTGGTCGACGCGGGCCTGCTGCTCGCCCGCCAGCCCCTGCCCGCGGGGCCGCGCGTGGCGATCGTCGGGAACTCGGAGTCGCTGGGCGTGCTGACGTACGACCGGTGCCTCGCGGAGGGGTTGCGGCCGTCACTGCCGCTGGACCTGACGACGGGGGCGCGGGCGGAGGACTTCCATCGGGCGCTGGCCGCTGCGCTGGCGGACGACACGTGTGATGCCGTTGTGGTCACCGCGATCCCCGCCATCGGGGAGGGGTCGGCGGGGGATGCGGAGTTGGCTGAAGCGTTGCGGTCGGCTGCGTCGGCCGTTCCTGGTAAGCCGGTGCTGGTGGTGCACGTGGAGCTCGGGGGGCTGGCTGAGGCGTTGTCGGCTGCGACCAGTACCGCACCTCGGGCCGTCGAGAAGGCACCCGGCGCTGCGGGCGATGCCCACCCGTTCCCCCCTGCGGAACGACTGCCCACCGCGGTGCCTTCAGAAGGCCCGGCTCCCGAGGACAGCCGTCTCATCCCCGCCTACCCCGCCGCCGAACGCGCCGTCCGGGCTCTCGCCGAAGCTGTCAAGTACGGACAGTGGCGGCGGGAGGCTGCCGATCCCGGGAAGGTGCCGGAGTACGACGACATCGACGAGAAGGGGGCCGCCGAGCTGATCGGTGAGCTGCTCGCGCGCGGGGAGGGGCTCACCATCCCGGCCGCGGAGACCTGCGAGCTGCTCGCCAAGTACGGCATCCACGTCCGCCGCGCGCTCCCCGCCCCCACCGCCGGCGCCGCCGCCGAGACCGCCCGCTCCCTCGGCTACCCGGTGGCCCTCAAGGCCACCGCCCCGCACCTCAGACACCGCGCCGACCTGGGCGGCGTACGGCTCGACCTGGCCGACGAGGGGCAACTGCGCCGTGCGTACGCGGAGTTGACGGAGCTGTTCGGCGGCCGGGAGGACCTGCGCCCGGTGGTGCAGGGAATGGCACCCCGGGGTGTCGACACGGTCGTACGGGCGGTGATCGACCCGGCAGCCGGGGCCGTGCTGTCCTTCGGGCTGGCCGGAGCTGCCTCACAGCTGCTCGGGGACATGGCGCACCGGCTGATCCCGGTCACCGACCGGGAGGCGACCTCGCTGGTGCGGTCGATCCGGACGGCACCGCTGCTCTTCGGCTGGCGCGGCTCCACGCCCGTCGACACCCCCGCCCTGGAAGAGCTGCTGCTGCGCGTGTCCCGGCTGGTCGACGACCACCCGGAGGTCGTCGCGGTCACCCTGGAGCCGGTCGTCGTGGCCGCACACGGCGTGAGCGTCCTCGGCGCCACCGTCCGCCTCGCGCCCCCGCCGGCCCGCGACGACCTCGGCCCGCGCACCCTGCCGGCGTACTGAGCGGCGAAGGGGGCAGGCGCTGGTCGTCCCGAGGCACCCGCGCGCGGGCGTGCGGGTCGCAGCGGGTACCCGCGACTGGCCCGGACCCCCCTTGCCCACGGATTAGGATGGACGCCATGGCCAAGACCAGTACGACGACCCAGGGGCTGCGCACGGCGATCGAGCGCAGCGGCTACTACCCGGCCCTCGTGTCCGAGGCGGTGGAGGCCGCTGTGGGCGGCGAGCCGATCCGGTCGTACCTGGTTCACCAGGAGACCACGTTCGACCAGAACGAGGTGCGTCGGCACGTGACCGTGCTGGTCCTCACCGAGAACCGCTTCATCGTGAGCCACACCGACGAGCAGGCTGCCGACAGCACCTCCCCGGCACCGTACGCCACGACCTCCACCGAGTCCGTGAAGCTCGGCCGGATCTCCTCCGTCGTGGTCAGCCGCGTGGTCTCCAATCCGGAGCAGTACACGCCGGGCACGCTGCCCCGTGAGGTCGTGCTCACCATCGGCTGGGGCGCGGTCAGCCGCATCGACCTGGAGCCCGCCGCCTGCGGCGACCCCAACTGCGACGCCGACCACGGCTACACGGGCAGCTCCACGGCGGACGACCTCAGCCTGCGCGTCAGCGAGGCCGGGGACGGCCCGGAGACGGTGCGCCAGGCGCTCGCCTTCGCGCAGGCCCTTTCCGAGGCAACCGCGGACCTCACGCGCTGATGTCCCAGCTCTCCGCCTGGGACCACCCGGAACCGCTCGCCCTGGACACCGCGCCGCTGCCCGCGTACGGCACCGGCTCCCTCGCCGACCTGCTGCCCACCCTGGCCGCCGGGATGGGCGTGCCCGGCATGACCGCCGCGATCCCGGAGCTGACCCCGGCCGACCGGGTCTGCGTGTTCCTGGTCGACGGGCTCGGCTGGGAACAGCTCGCGGCCCATCCGGACGAGGCTCCCTTCCTGGCCTCGCTGCTCGGCAGCTCCCGCGGCGGCACCGGACGCCCGCTCACCGCCGGCTACCCGGCGACCACCGCGACCTCCCTCGCCTCCGTCGGCACCGGCCTGCCGCCGGGCGCCCACGGTCTGCCCGGCTACACCGCCCGCAACCCGGCCACCGGCCAGCTGATGAACCAGCTCCGCTGGCAGCCGTACACCGACCCGCGCCCCTGGCAGCCGTACCCCACGGTCTTCCAGCTGGCCCACGAGGCCGGGGTGCACACCGCCCAGGTGTCCTCGCCCGCCTTCGAGCACACCCCGCTCACCAAGATCGCGCTCAGCGGCGGCACCTTCCACGGGCGGCTCACCGGCGAGGAGCGCATGGACCTCGCGGCAGAGCAACTCGCCGCCGGGGACCGCTCCTTGGTGTACACGTACTACGCCGAGCTGGACGGCTCCGGACACCGTTACGGCGTCGCCTCCGACACCTGGCGCGGCCAGCTCATGTACGTCGACCGGCTCGCCCAGCGCCTCGCCGAGCAGCTGCCGCCGCGCAGCGCGCTCTACGTCACCGCCGACCACGGCATGGTCGACATCCCGTTCGACGAGCAGCACCGCATCGATTTCGACGAGGACTGGGAGCTGCGCGCCGGGGTCGCGCTGCTGGGCGGCGAGGGCCGGGCGCGCCACGTGTACGCGGTGCCGGGCGCCGAGAACGACGTACTGACCGTCTGGCGCGAGGTGCTCGGCGAGCAGTTCTGGGTGGCCTCGCGGGACGAGGCGATCGCGGCGGGCTGGTTCGGGCCACAGGTGGACGAGCGCGTGTACGCGAGGATCGGAGACGTGGTCGCGGCGGCACACGACGACGTCCTGATCATCGCCACCGAGAAGGAGCCGAAGGAGTCCGCGCTGGTGGGCAACCACGGCTCGATGACCCCGGCCGAGCAGCTGGTCCCGCTGCTCGAAGCCCGCTCCTGACCGCTCCCGGACCTCCCCGACCGCCGACCCTCCTCACCCCTCACCGAAAGGTGCTCAACTCCTCATGCCCGAGCTGGTGTTCTTCTCCGGAACGATGGACTGCGGGAAGTCGACGCTGGCTCTGCAGATCGAGCACAACCGCTCGACGAGAGGTCTCGTCGGCATGATCTTCACCCGGGACGACCGCGCGGGCGAGGGCAAGCTGTCCTCCCGGCTCGGCCTGGTCACCGACGCGGTGGAGGTCCAGGACGGCCAGGACCTGTACGCCTACCTGGTGGACCACCTCTCGCAGGGCGGCCGGGCGGACTACGTGATCGCGGACGAGGCGCAGTTCCTCGTGCCCGAGCAGATCGACCAGCTCGCGCGCGTGGTCGACGACCTCGGCGTGGACGTCTACGCCTTCGGGATCACCACGGACTTCCGCTCCAAGCTCTTCCCGGGCTCGCAGCGGCTCGTGGAGCTCGCCGACCGTATCGAGGTGCTCCAGGTCGAGGCGCTGTGCTGGTGCGGCGCCCGGGCCACGCACAACGCCCGCACGGTCGGCGGGCAGATGGTGGTCGAAGGCGCCCAGGTGGTCGTCGGAGACGTCAACCAGTCCGCGGGCGAGGTCGGCTACGAGGTGCTGTGCCGGCGCCACCACCGGCGTCGTATGACGAGCGCCTCCGCGCGCGCGGCGGCCCTGTCCCCGGACGTCCTGCCCGTCTCTCCTGCCTGAGCGCTCACCTCTCCTGCCTGAGCGCTCACCTCTCCTGCCTGAGCGCTCACCTCTCCTGCCGGAGTGCTCATCGCGGGCCCTGGACCACCGAGAACACCGCCCCCTCCGGGTCCGCGACCGTCGCGACCCGGCCGTGGGCGCTGTCGCGGGCCGGCCGCAGGACCTGGCCGCCCAGGCCTGTGACCTGGTGCAGCGTCTCGTCGGTGTCGGCGACCTCGAAGTACGTGAGCCAGTGCGGCCCCCGGTCGCGGGGGAGGGCGTGGCCCACGCCGTGCAGACCGGCCACCGGGCGTCCGCCGATGTGCAGGGTCACGTAGTCGAAGTCGGCCGAAACCAACGGCTCCTCCTCGTAGCCGAACACGCTCTCGTAGAACTTGGCGACGCTCACCGTCTCGAAGGTGAGCAGCTCGTTCCACGCGGGCGTGCCGGGCACTCCGGTGACCTCCGTGCCGAGGTGCGCGGCCCCCTGCCAGATCCCGAACACCGCCCCGGACGGGTCGGCGGCGATGACCATGCGCTCGGCGATGCGCCCGGCCTCGGGCGCGTCCAGCGGGCCGACGGCCACCGTGCCGCCGCACAGCCGTACGGCATCGGCCGTCCGGTCCACGTCGTCCGAGGCGAGGTAGGGCGTCCAGGCGACCGGCAGCCTGCGGTCCGGGGACAGCTGGCCGATGCCCGCCACCTCCTGCCCGTCGAGCAGCGCCCGCACGTACGGGCCGAGCTGCTGCGGCCCCGGCCGGAACTCCCAGCCGAACAGCTCCCCGTAGAACTCCTCGGTCGCGCTCAGTCCGTGCACCATCAGGCTCGCCCAGCAGGGCGTGCCGGGCGCGCACGGCGCGTGCGGGCCGGCCGACTCCCGTGCCTCGGTCATCGATCACTCTCTCCCCGGCCTCTTGTGGTGGCCGTGTCGCGTCCGCTCCCCGGAAGGGGTGTGCCGCCGTGTGACGGTTTCTCCGGGAGGTTGCCCGATCTGTCGCTTTATTGCCGTTTCGTGGCGATTGACGACGCATGTCCATCAGCTGTACAGCATGTGCTCGATCCCGTACGCCTCGTGATCGAGCCTGTGTGGCCGAGCAGAGTAGCCGGACCTGGACGCCGCGGCCACCCCTGGCGTATGCATGGACGCCATGACAGCCATCATCACCGCAACCGAACTGGCACTTGCCCTGAACGGGACGCAGCCGCCCGTCCTGCTCGACGTCCGCTGGCAGCTGAGCGTGGCGAAGGCGGCGGGGGCCCCGGCCTTCGACGGACGGGCCGCGTACGAGGCCGGGCACATCCCCGGCGCGGTCTTCGTCGATCTGGACCGGGAGCTCGCCTCGGCCCCCGGCGCGCACGGCCGGCACCCGCTGCCGGATCTCACGGAGTTCGGCGCGGTCATGCGCCGCGCGGGCGTGTCGGCCACCCGGCCGGTAGTCGTGTACGACGGCGGGCAGGGCTGGGCCGCGGCACGCGCCTGGTGGATGCTGCGCTGGACGGGTCACCCGGACGTGCGGGTCCTCGACGGCGGGTTGCCGTCCTGGGACGGCGAGTTGACGACGGAGGTGCCCGAGCCGGCGGCGGGCGACTTCGTGCCGAAGCCGGACGCCGCGGGCTTCCTCGATGCCGACGGGGCCGCCGCGCTGGCGCGCTCGGGTGTGCTGCTCGACGCGCGCGCGGGGGAGAGGTACCGCGGCGAGGTCGAGCCGATCGACCGGGTCGGCGGGCACATCCCGGGGGCGGTGTCGGCGCCGACGACGGAGAACGTGGGCCCCGACGGCCGTTTCCTGCCCGCGGCCGAACTGCGGGACCGTTTCAAGGCCCTTGGGGTGCTGGAGGCGCCGGAGGTGGGCGTCTACTGCGGCTCGGGCGTCTCGGGCGCGCACGAGGTGCTGGCCCTCGCGGTGGCGGGCATTCCGGCCGCCCTCTACGTGGGCTCCTGGTCGGAGTGGTCCGCGGACCCGTCCCGCCCGGTGGCGGTGGGCGCGGACCCGCAATAGCGAGCAGCGGAACGAGGGGGCACGCGCGCGTGCCCCCTCTTCGCGGACCGCACAGCCTGCGCGGACCGTACGGCCTGCGCGGGTCGTACGGCCGTACTACTCCTGCTTCTTGCGCCGCGTCCCGAACACGATCTCGTCCCAGCTCGGGACGGCGGCCCGGCGGCCGGGGCGGACGCCGTCGGCCTCGGCCTGGCGGTCGGTGGCGCCGACCAGCCGGTCGCGGTGGCTGCCCACCGAGCGCGGCATGAGGACGTCCGCGTAGGCGGAGCCGGCCGAGGCGGCGGGCGCCGGGGGCTCCTCCGTCGCGGGCTCGTCGGACGGTTCCTCGGCAGGTTCCGCCGGGCGTTCCGGCACGACCAGGTCGCCCCGGAAGCTCGGCACTGCCTCCAGGAGGCTGGTCAGCGAGTCGCGCTCGCCCGTGGTCTCCTCGGCGGGCTCGGACGCCTGCGCGGGGAGGCTCGGCCGCTCCCGGTCGCCCCGGTCGAGGGTGCGGTCCAGCGGGCGGTCGCGCGGCAGCCGGGCGATGCGCGGCACGAACGGGAAGCTCGGCTCCGGTACGGCGAGGTCGTCGGACTCGCCGATCAGCGAGCGCGCCTCGTCGTCCACGGCCTGGACGAGCCGCCGCGGCGGGTCGTACGTCCAGCTCGCCGAGTGCGGTTCGCCCGCGACCCGGTAGACGAGCATGACCTCCCAGGTGCCGTCGTCGCGGCGCCAGGAGTCCCACTGCACGGTGTCCTTCTCGGCGCCGCGCAGCAGCAGTCGCTCCTGGACGGCCTCGCCGAGCAGCGGGCCGGAGTTCTCGCCGGGGCGGCGGACCGGGGTCTTGCGGGCCCGCTCGGCCATGAAGGCACGCTCGGCCAGCACCGGACCCTCGAAGCGCCGGACCCGCTCGACGGGGATGCCGGCGAGCTGCGCGACCTCTTCGGCGGTGGCACCGGCGCGTATACGCGCCTGGATGTCACGCGGGCGGAGATGGCTCTCCACCTCGATCTCGATCTGGCCGAGGCGGGGCCGGTCGCCGCGCACGGCGGCGCGGAGCCGTTCGTCGATCGGAAGCGTGTACTCCGTTGCGTCGGCAGCCTTGAGCACCAGCCGTGTGCCGTCATTCGAGACGGCCACGACACGCAGTTCGGGCATGGGGACCTCCCGGGTGGTGCCTGCCGACGTCACGTGCGTCGCTGCTTCCGCTAGTCGAGTGTGGCCTGCCCGGGTGCAGCCTGCCACAACCTTGCCGAGTTGCCCGGCGTGTCGGGCACGGGCCCTGGGCCGCCGTTATGGCACGGTTACCTATTCGCAACGCTAAGTGACGAACTCCGTCACCCTGTGCAACAAGCCCCCTCCCGGCGGTCCTGCAAGGCCGCGGACACCCTGGTGGGAGACCGGACCCAGGGCTCGCAACAGTACTCCATTTGGACCACGTGCGTGGATTGGCGCGCCGCCCAACTTCTGGCAAGGCGTGCGACTTGGCCGTCGCGACCGGGTTCTGCCGATCACGAACGTGGTGAAGTTCACGCAATCCCCTGAAACGGAACTAATGGTTTCGCTTGTACGTCCCTTTCTGGTGCAGACGGTCGATCAGGACGATCGAGTACGGGAAAGGCAGGCAAGTTCCGGGTATGCGTGAAATGCCCGACGCGAGGCGGAAGCGGATCGAGCTGAGCGTCCCCCAGGTCGCGGGCAGTGCCCTGGCGGCGGTCGTGGCGGCCAAAATGGCCTCGTACTTCGGGGTGTACGGCACGATCCTCGGCGCCGGCGTCGTCAGTGTCGTCGCCACCTGTGGCGGTCCCCTGTTCCAGCACTTCTTCCGGCGGACCGGGGAGCAGCTGCGGGAGAAGACGACGACGGCCTCCCGGCCGGTAGGACGGCAGGCGGCGCAAGTGCCGCCGTCGCCGGGCGAGTTCACGCCGGGCACCGTCTACCGCGCGCGTGCGAGGAGCTGGCAGCGGCCCGCCCTTGCGGTCGCCGTCGTCTTCGGGGTCACCATGGGCGGCATCACGGCGTACGAGCTGGTGTCCGGGAGCAGCTTCAGCGGCGGCCGGGGGACGACGGTCAGCGACGCCGTCGCCGGCCGGGGGCCGTTCCGTGCGAAGTCCGAAGACGTACCGGCCCCTTCGCACACGCCGTCCGTCGGGCGCACGCCCGACGCCCACGGTGGCACGGCCCGCGGCGCGACGCCCACACCCACGCCCGACGGCTCCCCGAGCGGCGAGTCGAGCCCGGAGCCGAGCGGGGAGCCGAGTGCGGCCCCGGCCGGCCCGACCCCCGTGCCCGGCCGGTCGTCCGCGAGCCCTACGCCCCCAGAACCCTCCGCAAGTAGTCGTTCTGGAACAGCCGTTCCGGGTCAAGACGGTCCCGCAGCGCCGTGAACTCGGCGAAACGCGGATAGACCTGGGCAAAGTACTCTGCGTCCCGCGTGTGCACCTTGCCCCAGTGCGGCCGGCCCTCGTGCGCGGTGAAGATGCGCTCGGCGGCGGTGAAGTAGGCCTGGTACGGCGTGCCCCGGTACATGTGCACGGCGATGTACGCGCTGTCCCGGCCGGAGGCGGTGGACAGAGTGATGTCGTCGGCCGGGGCGGTGCGCACCTCCACCGGGAAGCTGATCCGCAGCCCGGAGCCGTCGATCATGGCCTTCAGCTCGCGCACCGTGTCGACCAGGGCCGCGCGCGGGACGGCGTACTCCATCTCCACGAAGCGCACCCGGCGCGGCGAGGTGAAGACTTCGTGAGGGATGTCGGTGTACGTCCGCGCGGACAGGGCCTTGCTGGAGATCTGCGCGATCGCCGGGACGGTGGCGGGGGCGGCGCGCCCGACCCACTGGGCCACCTGGAAGACGCCGTTGGAGAGGAACTCGTCCTCGAACCAGCCGGCCAGCTGCCCCACCGGCTGCTCGGGACCCGCGCTGCGGTTGTTGCGCTTGGTGTTGGTGCTGCCGGTGTGCGGGAACCAGTAGAACTCGAAGTGCTCGTTCTCGGCCCACAGTTGATCGAACTCGGCGAGGACCCGGTCGAGCGGCATCGGCTCCTCACGCGCGGTGAGCAGGAAGAGGGGCTCCACGGCGAAGGTGATCGCGGTGACGACGCCGAGGGCGCCCAGGCCTATGCGGGCCGCCGCGAAGACCGCGCGTTCTTCTTCGGTCCCCTCCTCCGAGCAGGTGAGCACCGAGCCGTCGGCGAGGACGAGTTCGAGTCCTTTGATCTGCGCGGCGATCGAGGCCGACTCGCGGCCCGTGCCGTGGGTGCCCGTGCTGGTGGCCCCGGAGACGGTCTGCTCCATGATGTCGCCCATGTTGGTGAGCGACAGACCCTCACGCGCGAGGGCCGCGTTGAGTCGCTTGAGCGGGGTGCCCGCCTCGACCGTGACGGTCATGGAGTCCCGGTCAATGTTGCGGATACCGGTCAACAGTTGAGGGCGGATCAAGAGACCGTCGGTGGCGGCGATCGAGGTGAAGGAGTGTCCGGTGCCGACCGCCTTCACCTTGAGGCCGTCCTCGCGGGCCCGGCGCACCGCCGCGGCCAGCTCCTCCACGGAGGCCGGCGCGACCTGCCGCGCGGGGCGTGCCGTGACAGTGCCGCCCCAGTTACGCCAGGTGCCGCTCTTTCCGCTCGCTGTGCTGCTCAACGATGCCTCCCCGACTCGCGGCCGGCCTGCGGAGCCGGCGGTACCCGAGGAAACCGACCGCGACCGCGACGGCCCCGGACACGGCCGGAACCCCGTACCCGGCGCGCGCACCGGCCGAGTCGATCACCCAGCCGGCCACGGAGGAGCCGAGCGCGATCCCGACCGCGAGGCCGGTGCTCACCCAGGTCATGCCCTCGGTGAGCTGCGCGCGAGGTACGTGCTCTTCGATGAGGGACATCGTCGTGATCATCGTCGGTGCGATGGACAGCCCCGCAACGAACAGCGCCACGGCCAGAAGCGGCAGGTTTCCGACCAGTAGGAGGGGGATCATACTCACGGCCATCGCCGTCACGCCCAGCAGCCACCGGCGTTCCGGCGGCCCCGCGAGCCGCAGCAGCCCGAAGATCACCCCGGCCACACAGGAACCCGCCGCGTACAGGGCGAGGACCACGCTCGCGGCGGCCTTGTGGCCGCGCTCGTCTGCGAAGGCCACGGTGACCACGTCGATCGCCCCGAAGATCGTCCCCGTGGCCACGAAGGTCGCCACCAGCACCTGGAGCGCGCGCGAACGCAGGGCCGAACCGCCGCCGTCCTGCACGCGCGGGTGAGGAGCCGGCTCGGTGGCGCGCTGGGCGGTCAGCCAGAGGACACCGGCGGCCAGGAAGCAGGCGGCCAGCAGCGGGCCCGCCTCCGGGAACCAGGCCGTGGACAGACCGATGGAGACGATCGGCCCGAAGACGAAGCAGACCTCGTCGACGACCGACTCGAACGAGTACGCGGTGTGCAGCTTCGGCGTGCCCCGGTACAGGGCCGCCCAGCGGGCCCGGACCATCGCGCCCAGGCTCGGCACCGAGCCGATGCCGGCGGCGCAGACGAACAGCACCCAGTCCGGCCATCGCCAGTGCGCGGCGAGCAGCAGCCCGGCCGCCGCGGTGAGCGCCACCAGGGTCGCGGGGCGCAGCACCCGGCGCTGCCCGTGCCGGTCCACCAGCCGGGAGACCTGCGGCCCGATCGCCGCGGCGGACAGCGCGATGGTGGCCGAGAGCGCGCCCGCGAGCCCGTACCGCCCGGTGAGCTGGGAGACCATCGTGATGACGCCGATGCCCATCATCGACAGCGGCAGCCGGCCGAGGAACCCGGCGGCGGAGAAGGCCTTGGTGCCGGGCTCGGCGAACAGGGCGCGGTAGGGGCTGGGCACGCGGGTCTCCGTAAGGCGTAAAGAGGGTTGTTACAGCTTACGGGTTAGGTAATCCTAAGTCATCCGATTTTCGGCTCGGGATTTATCCCCGCAAATATCCTGAATCCGACTCTTCACCCTGCTGTTTCCTGGCTGTCAGTACCGGGTGGCAGGATCAGGGCATGCCAGACGCGCTCGATGCCACCCCGTACGACGCCCTGCTCCTGCTCTCCTTCGGCGGCCCCGAAGGCCCGGACGACGTAGTCCCGTTCCTGGAGAACGTCACGCGCGGGCGCGGCATCCCGAAGGAACGCCTGAAGGAAGTCGGGCAGCACTACTTCCTGTTCGGCGGGGTCAGCCCGATCAACGACCAGAATCGCGCCCTGCTGGACGCCCTCCGCAAGGACTTCGCCGAACACGGCCTGAACCTGCCTGTCTACTGGGGCAACCGCAACTGGGCGCCGTACCTCACGGACACCCTGCGCGAGATGGTCGCCGACGGCCGCCGCCGCATCCTGGTGCTCGCCACCAGCGCCTACGCCTCCTACTCGGGCTGCCGCCAGTACCGCGAGAACCTCGCCGACGCGCTGGCCGCCCTGGAGCGCGAGGGCCTGGAGCTGCCGAAGATCGACAAGCTGCGGCACTACTTCAACCACCCGGGCTTCGTCGAGCCCATGACCGACGGTGTGCTGAACGCCCTCGCCGACCTCCCCGAGGACGTCCGCGCGGGCGCCCACATCGCGTTCACCACCCACTCCATCCCGACCGCCGCCGCCGACACCTCCGGCCCGGTCGAGGCGCACGGCGAGGGCGGCGCCTACGTCGAGCAGCACCTGGACGTGGCTCAGCTGATCGCCGACGCCGTCCGCGAGCGCACCGGCGTCGACCACCCCTGGCGGCTCGTCTACCAGTCCCGCTCCGGCGCCCCGCAGATCCCGTGGCTGGAGCCGGACATCTGCGACCACCTGGAGGAGCGGCAGGCCGCCGGCGCACCCGCCGTCGTCATGGCGCCCATCGGCTTCGTCTCCGACCACATGGAGGTCCTCTACGACCTCGACACCGAGGCCGAGGCCAAGGCCGAGGAGCTGGCCCTGCCCGTGCGCCGCTCGGCCACGGTCGGCGCCGACCCGCGGTTCGCCGCCGCCGTGCGCGAACTGATCCTGGAGCGCGCCGCCGTGGAGCGGGGGCAGGACGTCACCCCCTGCGCCCTCGGCGCGCTCGGCCCGAGCCACCAGCTGTGCCCCGTCGGCTGCTGCCCGGCCCGCACTCCGCACCCCGCCGCCGCGGGTGCCGACAGCCCCTACGCGTGAGGAGACCCGTGTCCGACGCCCTCCACAGGGAACTGCTCGAACTCGCTCTGGAGGCCGCCCGCCGCGCCGGCGAGCTGCTGCGGGACGGCCGCCCGGCCGACCTGGCCGTGGCGAAGACCAAATCCAGCCCGATCGACGTCGTCACCGAGATGGACATCGCGGCGGAGAAGCTGATCACCGACCTGATCTCCGGCGAGCGCCCCGACGACGGCTTCCTCGGGGAGGAGGGCGCCGCCGTCGAGGGCAGCAGCGGAGTGCGCTGGGTGATCGACCCGCTCGACGGCACGGTGAACTACCTGTACGGGCTGCCGACCTGGGCGGTGTCCATCGCGGCCGAGCGGGACGGCGAGACCGTCGCCGGGGTCGTCGTGGCCCCGATGCGCGGCGAGACGTACCACGCGGTGCGCGGCGGCGGGGCCTGGGCCACGGGGGCCTGGGAGGGCGAGCGCGCGCTGTCCTGCCGTCCCGCGCCCCCGCTGGACCAGGCGCTGGTCTCCACCGGCTTCAACTACGTCGCCGAGGTCCGCGCCCACCAGGCCGAGGTGGCCGGCCGGCTGATCCCCCTGGTCCGGGACATCCGGCGCGGGGGCTCGGCGGCGATCGACCTGTGCGACGTGGCGTGCGGCCGGCTCGACGGGTACTACGAGCGGGGGCTCAACGCCTGGGACGTCGCCGCGGGGGACCTGATCGCCCGCGAGGCCGGCGCCCTGACCGGCGGACGGCCCGGAGAACGGCCGTCGCGCGAGCTGACGGTCGCGGGTGCGCCGGGCGTCTTCGAGCCCCTCCAGCGGTTGCTGGAGGACTTCGGGGCCTGGCACGACTGAGGGCCTGCCCGCAGCCGGAAACGCAAAGGGACCCCGACGCTGGATTCGTCGGGGTCCCTTCCTGCGCTTCGGGCCGGTCAGGCGTGCGAGGCGCCGACCTCCACACCGTGTTCGGCGGCGAGACGGCGCAGGTCGTCGAGTTCGGCCTGCTCCACCTCCACCAGGAAGTCGTCGCCCTCGTCACGAGCCCGCGACAGGTCGGACTCGGTCGCCTTTATGCGCTGCAGAAGTCCCGTCGTGAATGCGTCCATGCTGCGCCCCCTCGTCCTGGGTCGTGGGTCGGTGGCACGGGGGTGTGCCGTTCGGAAGGGGCGATCACGTCTCTCGCGGGTGCCCAGCGCTGCCCGGCCGGGCGGCGACGGTGCCGGACACCCACGCCCGCGCTGCGAAGCGACGGCGGTGTACCGCATGGTGCTGCGGCACATGCAGAGCGTGATCGCGGGGTGTACCAGCCGTCCTCCCCCCGCTCCCTTCCGCGGAAACCTCAACCAGGAGAGAAAATCTCGCATTCCCGCCCCGTTGCCTCGATCCCTGCGGTCCGGGCACCCGTCTTACAGCCGACTTATGGCCGAAAAGGGCAGGATGGAGGTCACATCCCATCTCAGCCCTGCCCGCGCGCGCTCACGGCGCGCTACACGGGTGGACACAGGAAGGACAAGCGACGTGCGCGTACTCGTCGTCGAAGACGAGCAGTTGCTCGCCGATGCGGTGGCCACCGGACTGCGCCGGGAGGCCATGGCCGTCGACGTCGTGTACGACGGTGCGGCTGCCCTGGAGCGCATCGGCGTCAACGACTACGACGTGGTCGTCCTCGACCGCGACCTCCCGCGCGTGCACGGCGACGACGTCTGCCGCAAGATCGTCGAGCTGGGCATGCCCACGCGCGTGCTCATGCTCACCGCCTCCGGCGACGTCAGCGACCGCGTCGAGGGCCTGGAGATCGGCGCCGACGACTACCTGCCCAAGCCGTTCGCCTTCAGCGAGCTGATCGCGCGCGTGCGCGCCCTCGGCCGCCGCACGAGCGTGCCCCTGCCGCCGGTCCTGGAGCGCGCCGGCATCAAGCTCGACCCCAACCGCCGCGAGGTCTTCCGCGACGGCAAGGAGGTCCAGCTCGCGCCCAAGGAGTTCGCGGTGCTGGAGGTGCTGATGCGCAGCGAGGGCGCTGTCGTGTCGGCCGAGCAGCTGCTGGAGAAGGCCTGGGACGAGAACACCGACCCGTTCACCAACGTGGTGCGGGTGACGGTCATGACGCTGCGCCGCAAGCTGGGCGAGCCGCCCGTCATCGTCACCGTGCCCGGCTCCGGCTACCGGATCTGATCCCCGTGGCCGCGACACCCGCGCCGCCCCAGGCGCCCCCGAAACCCACCTGGGACCCCAGGAGGCCGCAGGCCCCTCTTCCCTGGCTGCGCCCGACCATCCGGATACGGCTCACGCTGCTGTACGGCGGCATGTTCCTGATCGCCGGCATCCTGCTGCTGTCGATCATCTACCTGCTGGCCGCGCAGGCGATCAACACCGGAAACCAGCCGCTGTTCAAGATCGTCAGCTTCCCTACGGGCTCTCAGCTGAAGATCACCAGCGCCAACTGCCCCGCGATCAACACGGCCAACACGGCCCAGCTGTCGCTGCAGGACTTCAACGACGCGATCAGCCAGTGCACCGACCTGCAGCGCCAGGCGGCCCTGAACGACCTGCTCAGCCGCTCCCTGCTGGCCCTGCTGGGTCTCGCCGTGATCGCCTTCGCGTTCGGCTACGCGATGGCCGGCCGCGTGCTGTCCCCGCTCGGTCGGATCACCCGCACCGCCCGCCAGGTGGCCGGCTCCGACCTGTCCCGCCGGATCGAGCTGGACGGCCCGGACGACGAGCTGAAGGAGCTGGCCGACACCTTCGACGACATGCTGGAGCGCCTCCAGCGGGCGTTCACCGCCCAGCAGCGCTTCGTCGGCAACGCCTCCCACGAGCTGCGCACGCCGCTCGCGATCAACCGCACCCTGCTGGAGGTGCACCTGTCCGATCCGAACGCGCCGATGGAACTGAAGCAGCTCGGCAAGACGCTGCTGGCCACCAATGAGCGCAGCGAGCAGCTGGTCGAGGGCCTGCTGCTGCTCGCCCGCAGCGACAACCAGATCGTCGAGCGAGGGCCTGTCGATCTGGCCGAGGTGGCCGGGCAGGCCGTCGACCAGGTGCACGCCGAGGCGGAGGCGAAGGGCGTCAAGATCCGCGGCGAGCGCAAGCCCGTCGTGGTGCAGGGCAACGGCGTGCTGCTGGAGCGGATCGCGCTGAACCTCGTCCAGAACGCGGTGCGCTACAACGTGCCGGAGGCGGGCTGGGTCGAGGTCGCCACCGAGGTGGAGCACGGGCAGGCCGTACTGACGGTGTCGAACACCGGGCCGGTGGTGCCGGCGTACGAGATCGACAACCTCTTCGAGCCGTTCACACGGCTGCGTACGGAGCGCACGGGCAGCGACAAGGGTGTGGGCCTAGGTCTCTCCATCGTCCGTTCCGTGGCCCGCGCGCACGGCGGCCACATCGTGGCGAGGCCGAGGGAGGGCGGCGGCCTGGTGATGCGCGTCACCCTGCCGTTGTGATCCGTTCCAACACACGCGGAAGGTGTTCGCTACACGCGGAATTTTCCAGACCCCGAACGAGGTTTTCGTTGTGTGATCGATCACATGGGCGGATTTCCGGCCATGCACTCTCTGTGATCATGACACTAGGTGGAAAGCCGGGAAAATCCTGGTTTTCAGGGCACTTGATCACGGGAAGTACACGGTGAGGCGCCTTTGAGGTGCGGCATTCGAACCGTGTACGGTCCTCACCGCCATCCAAGCCGATCACACTTGAGGGATCGGATTGGGTGTCGATTGAGTAACAGACCTTGATGTGAGGCAAAATCTCCGCCTCAGGTCGGGCACAAGTCCGGCCTCTCACGCGTTACGTGCGCTGGAGACACCGCAGACACCCAGAGGGGGAGAGCGATATGGCAACCGATTACGACACTCCACGCAAGACCGATGACGACGTCGACTCGGACAGCCTTGAAGAGCTGAAGGCTCGCCGGAATGACAAGTCCACCTCCGCGGTGGACGTCGACGAGTTCGAGGCCGCCGAGGGCCTCGAACTGCCCGGCGCCGACCTCTCGAACGAGGAGCTGGCCGTCCGGGTGCTGCCGAAGCAGCAGGACGAGTTCACCTGTATGAGCTGCTTCCTGGTGCACCACCGCAGCCAGCTGGCCCGCGAGAAGAACGGTCAGCCGATCTGCCGCGACTGCGACTGAGGACGGGTCGGCCGTGACCGGCTCGACCCCTCCGCGGAAGCGCCGCTTCCCCCTGCGGGGAGCGGACCAAGGGCCGTCCGACGGCTTGCACGGCGCGCGTGCCGACGAGCGGGGCTCACCCGAAGCGGGAGCCTCGCTCGAACCGGCGAGCGGCCGGGGTGACCTCCCGGCGCCGGCGGAGCAGCCTGCACGCCTTGCCCGCCGACGGGCGGTGGTGATCCGGGACAAGGCCAGGGAACTGGCCCGGGAAGGCGTCCGCATAGGCGGCAGCCGGGCCCGCGCGGGGCTGGCGTACCTCGCGGACCGGATCATCGAGATCGCCCCGCGGATCCCCGTACGCGACCTTGCCACCCTGCGTCGGCAGTTCCCGGGCCTCGGGCCCGAGCAGCTCGCCGACAAGCTCGTGGCGGGCGCGGCAGCCGCGACCTCCACGGTCGGGGCCGGAGTCGGGGCGGCGGCGATGCTGCCGGTGCCGCCGGCCATGCCGACCGAGCTGGCCGCGGAGATCACCGGGGTCGCGGCGATCGAGCTGAAACTCATCGCCGAGCTGCACGAGGTGTACGGCGTACGGCCGCCGGGGAACCTCAAGGCGCGCAGTACCGCGTATCTGTCCTCCTGGTCGGGGGAGCGCGGCATAGACGTGATGAGACCGTCGACGATCAACACGGCCCTCGGGGGCCAGATGAAGCGTGAACTGCGTCAGCAGATCATGAAGCGGATGGTCCGGGACCTGCCCAACCTGATGCCGTTCATGGTCGGCGCGGCGGTGGGGGCGGTCATGAACCGCCGGGACACCAAGAAACTCGCGGCACGTATCCGTACGGACCTCAGGAAGATCCAGGTCCCGTGGGAAGAGCTGCCGGAACTGCCGCCGCTGGAAGAGCCGGCGGAACCCCTGGAGGGCCTCTAGGCGCCTCTGGGTGCCTCTAGGCCTTGCGCCGGCCGGCCCCTAGGCCTTCCGCGCCGCCTCGATCGCCGCCGCCAGCCGCTCCGGCTCCCGCGTCGACAGGTACAGGTACGGCGTCGGGTCCTCCGGGTCCGTGACCTCCACGCGCAGCGCCGTGGGGATGTAGGAGCGCAGCAGCAGGAAGGCGCGGGTGTCGGCCTTGTAGGTGCGCCAGGCGCGGGCCTCCTCGGGGTCCAGGATCTCCGAACCGCCCAGCGCCGACACCGGGATCTTCGCCTCGCCCGCGATCAGGGAGCCGCCCACGACACGGATCCGCAGTGACCCGTAGGAGCTGGCCGCGACGGCCGCGGCGGCCGTGCCGCCGGCCAGGCCGCCGAGCATCGGCAGGGTGCCGTAGGGGAGCAGGATCAAGGCCAGGGAGAGGCCCACGAGGAAGCTGATCACCCACCACGAGCGGGGGGCGGTGAGGCGTTCTTCGTAGGGGGTGGCGGAGTGCTGCATGGAGCCAAGCTTGGCACGGTGTCGGGGAATGGCCAGAGTCGGGGCAGCCAGCGCGAAGCGCTGTCGGGTGGGGCGGTGGTGGGTGACGGGCGGGCGGGTAAGGTCTGCGGCTGTGAGTGGTAGTTCCGCAGCTCTTCAGCCTCCTGCCGACGCGGTGAAACCGGTTCGGCACCCCGACGCGCCCGCCCCCGGCGAGACCCTCGGCGCCCACTACGAACACTGTTTCGGTTGTGGCCCCGGGCAGCCGCACGGCCTGCTCCTGGAGGCGCGGGCCGGTGAGGGTGTCTCCCTCACGGCCGAGTTCACCGTCCAGCCCGCCCACCAGGGCGCCCCGGGCCTCGCGCACGGCGGGGTGCTGGCCACCGCCCTCGACGAGACCCTCGGCTCGCTGAACTGGCTGCTGCGGACCATCGCCGTCACCGGCCGGCTGGAGACCGACTTCGTGCGGCCGGTCCCGGTGGGTACCACGCTGCACCTGGAGGCCGAGGTCACCGCGGTGGCCGGGCGGAAGATCTACTCGACCGCGACCGGGCGCATCGGCAGCCCCGACGGGCCCGTCGCCGTCCGCGCCGACGCCCTGTTCATCGAGGTGAAGGTCGACCACTTCATCGACCATGGCCGCAAGGAGGAGATCCAGGCCGCCATGAGCGACCCGGACCAGATCCGGCGTGCCCGCGCCTTCGAGGTGAACCCGTGAGCCGAGACCCCCTGAACGTGCTGCTCCGGCGCATCGACCCGGACGTACCGCTTCCGGCTTACGAGCACCCCGGCGACGCCGGTGCCGATCTGCGCACCACCGAGGCCTGTGAACTGAAGCCCGGCGAGCGAGCCGTGCTGCCCACAGGGGTGTCGATCGCCCTCCCGGAGGGGTACGCGGCCTTCGTGCACCCACGTTCCGGTCTCGCCGCCCGCTGCGGTGTCGCGCTGGTGAATGCCCCAGGGACGGTGGATGCCGGGTACCGTGGGGAGATCAAGGTGATCGTGGTGAATCTCGACCCGCGCGAGTCCGTGCGGTTCGAGCGCTTCGACCGGATTGCCCAACTGGTCGTCCAGCAGGTCGAGAGGGTCCGCTTCGAGGAGGTGGCGGAACTTCCCGGCTCGGCGCGGGCCGAGGGGGGCTTCGGGTCCACCGGCGGGCATGCCGCGGTGGGCGGCGAGAGCGGCACAAGCGGTCAGGCCGCCATGGGCGGTCAAACGGGTGGGAATCGATACGCTTCGGTCGTATCCGACCGGGAAGGACAGTGACGTGTTCGGACGTCGCAAGAAGAAGGGTGCCGCCGAGGACGCGGCCGGCGAGACCGAGCAGGTCGTCGACAGCGTCGACACCGAGGCGGACGAGGAAGAAGAGGTCGAGCGCGAGCGCGTCCGGCTGGAGCCCGAGCCCCGGCCCGACGGGCCGTGGGACAGCGAAGAGGTGCGCGACCCGGCCGAGGGCCGTGTCGACCTCGGCGGTCTTTTCGTACCTGGCGTCGACGGCATGGAACTGCGGGTCGAGGTGGCCGGTGACGCCATCGTCGCCGCGACCGTCGTGCTGGGCGACAGCGCCGTCCAGCTCCAGGCGTTCGCCGCGCCCAAGCGCGAGGGCATCTGGGGCGAGGTTCGCGAGGAGATCGGGGCCGGCATCACTCAGCAGGGCGGCATCGTCGACGAGGTCGAGGGTCCGCTGGGCTGGGAACTGCGCGCCCAGGTGCCGGTGCAGCTGCCGGACGGCACGGGCGGTTTCCAGGTCGTGCGGTTCGTCGGCGTGGACGGCCCGCGCTGGTTCCTGCGCGGTGTGATCTCCGGCCAGGGCGCGGTGCAGCCGCAGGCGGCCGGCCTGCTGGAGCAGATCTTCCGGGACACGGTCGTGGTCCGCGGCGAGGGCCCGATGGCGCCCCGCGACCCGATCGTCCTCAAGCTGCCGAACGACGCCCAGATGGTTCCCGAGGGCGTCCAGCAGGAGGAGGGCTCGCGCTTCTCCGGCGGCATGGGCCAGCTGCAGCGCGGACCGGAGATCACCGAGGTCCGCTAGGCGCTCCGCTCGGCTGAACAGTGCAAGGGCCGCATCCCACTTCCGGGGGTGCGGCCCTTTTGCCTGCCGTACCCGGTGTGCGTGAAGTCGGGCAATCACCCGTCAAGGGGTCGCGCACGGCGACAACCCGAACTGAACCGGAAGTGAACTGAAGCGTTGTCCCCTCGGGTCCTGTGCGGTGATACTGGCGCCCGGCCCACGGGGGGAGGCGTGATGACCGAGGTGGTCACCGAGACCATGGTGCGCGCCACGGACGTGCACAAGTCGTACGGCCGCGGCGCCGCCGCCGTCCATGCCCTGCGCGGGGTCTCCTTCGAGGTCCCGCGTGGCGAACTCGTCGCCCTCAAGGGGCGCTCGGGCTCCGGCAAGACCACCCTGCTCAACATCGTCGGCGGCCTCGACGCGCCCGACCAGGGGCGCGTCGAGCTCGACGGGCGGGACCTCGCCGAGCTGGGCGAGAACGGCCTGCTGGGGCTGCGCCGGGACCGGATCGGGTTCGTCTTCCAGTCCTTCGGGCTCATCCCGATCCTCAGCGCCGCCGAGAACGTCGGCGTACCGCTGCGGCTGCGCCGCGCCGAGCCGCGCGAGCGCGAGGAACGGGTCGAGCTGCTGCTCTCCCTCGTCGGACTCGCCGACCACGCGGCCCAGCGGCCCGGCGAACTCTCCGGCGGCCAGCAGCAGCGCGTGGCCATCGCCCGCGCCCTCGCCAACCAGCCCGCCCTGCTCATCGCCGACGAGCCGACCGGCCAGCTGGACGCCGAGACCGGGCACTCCGTCATGGAGCTGCTGCGGGCCGTGGTCCGCAGTGAGGGGGTCACCGCCCTGGTCGCCACGCACGACGCGACCCTGCTCGACCTGGCGGACCGGGTGCTGGAGCTGAGCGACGGCGAGATCGTCCAGCACTGAGGCTGTCCGGCACCGTCAGAGTTGTGTCAAAGACCCCCGTTGACCGGGCCATTGTCCCTTTTGTCCACATCATTGGCCGTAAGGTCGACGCTGCGTACGCAGCAGTGACGGGAAGACAATAGGACCATGGCACGCGGCAAGCTTCGGATCTACCTCGGTGCGGCACCGGGCGTGGGCAAGACCTACGCCATGCTGTCCGAGGCGCACCGCCGGATCGAGCGGGGCACCGACTGTGTCGTGGCCTACGTGGAGCACTACGACCGGCCGCGCACCGAGGTGATGCTGCACGGCCTGGAGCAGATCCCGCGCCGGCGGCTGGAGTACCGGGGCACCACCTTCGGCGAGATGGACGTGGACGCCGTACTGCGCCGCAACCCCGCCATCGCCCTGGTGGACGAACTCGCCCACACGAACATCCCCGGCTCCCGCAACGCCAAGCGCTGGCAGGACGTCGAGGAGCTGCTGGCCGCCGGGATCGACGTGATCTCGACGGTCAACATCCAGCACCTGGAGTCGCTGGGCGACGTGGTGGAGTCGATCACCGGGGTGCGGCAGCGCGAGACCGTGCCCGACGAGGTCGTCCGCCGCGCCGACCAGATCGAACTGGTCGACATGTCGCCGCAGGCGCTGCGCCGCCGCATGGCGCACGGCAACATCTACAAGCCGGACAAGGTCGACGCGGCCCTGTCCAACTACTTCCGGCCCGGCAACCTCACGGCCCTGCGCGAGCTGGCGCTGCTGTGGGTGGCCGACCGGGTCGACGAGTACCTGAACAAGTACCGCAGCGAGCACCGCGTCTCCAAGATCTGGGGCTCGCGCGAGCGGATCGTGGTCGGGCTGACCGGCGGTCCTGAGGGGCGGACACTGATCCGCCGGGCCGCGCGGCTCGCCGAGAAGGGCGCCGGCGGTGAAGTGCTCGCGGTCTACATAGCCCGCAGCGACGGTCTGACCGCGGCCTCGCCGAAGGAACTGGCCGTCCAGCGCACCCTCGTGGAGGACCTGGGCGGCACCTTCCACCACGTCGTCGGCGACGACATACCCGCCGCGCTGCTGGACTTCGCGCGCGGCGTGAACGCCACCCAGATCGTGCTCGGCTCCTCGCGCCGCAAGGCCTGGCAGTACGTCTTCGGGCCCGGCGTCGGCGCCACCGTCGCCCGGGACTCCGGACCCGACCTCGACGTCCACATCGTCACCCACGAAGAGGTCGCCAAGGGCCGCGGGCTGCCCGTCGGCCGGGGCGCCCGGCTCGGCAGGTCCCGCATCATCTCGGGCTGGGCGGTCGGCCTGATCGGCCCCGCCGTGCTCGCGGCGCTGCACACCATCGACCTCGGCCTCGCCAACGACGTGCTGCTGTTCCTGGCCGTCACGGTCGCGGCGGCCCTGCTCGGCGGCCTGCTGCCCGCCCTGGCCTCGGCCGCCTTCGGCTCGCTGCTGCTGAACTACTTCTACATCCCGCCCCTGCACCGGCTGACCATCTCCGACCCGAAGAACATCGTCGCCATCGCGATCTTCTTCGGGGTGGCCGCGTCCGTGGCCTCCGTGGTGGACCTCGCGGCCCGGCGCACCCACCAGGCGGCCCGGCTGCGCGCCGAATCCGAGATCCTCTCCTTCCTCGCCGGCAACGTCCTGCGCGGCGAGACCAGCCTGGAGGAGCTGCTGGAACGGGTCCGGGAGACCTTCGCCATGGAGTCGGCCGCCCTGCTGGAGCGGGCGAGCGACGTCGACCCCTGGACCTGCGCGGGCCGCGCCGGATTCGGGCCGGAGCTGGAACGGCCCGAGGACGCCGATGTCGACATGCCGATAGGCGACCACATGGCCCTCGCCCTCACGGGCCGGGTGCTGCCCGCCGAGGACCGCCGGGTGCTCGCCGCCTTCGCCGCCCAGGCCGCCGTCGTCCTCGACCGCAGGCGCCTCCAGGAGGAGGCCGACCGGGCCCGTGCGCTCGCCGAGGGCAACCGCATCCGCACCGCCCTGCTCGCCGCCGTCAGCCACGACCTGCGCACCCCGCTCGCCGGCATCAAGGCCGCCGTCTCCTCGCTGCGCTCGGACGACGTGGCCTGGTCGGAGGAGGACCAGGCGGAGCTGCTGGAGGGCATCGAGGAGGGCGCCGACCGGCTCGACCACCTCGTGGGGAACCTGCTCGACATGTCCCGCCTGCACACCGGCACCGTCACCCCGATCATCCGGGAGATCGACGTCGACGAGGTCGTCCCGATGGCGCTGGTCGGCGTGCCCGAGGACAGCGTCGAGCTGGACGTGCCCGAAACGCTGCCCATGGTCGCCGTCGACCCCGGGCTGCTGGAGCGGTCGGTGGCCAACCTGGTGGAGAACGCCGTGAAGTACAGCCCGCCCGGCCGGCGCGTCCTCGTCTCCGCCAGCGCGATCAGCGACCGGGTCGAGGTGCGCGTGGCCGACCGCGGGCCCGGCGTCCCCGACGAGGCCAAGGACCGCATCTTCGAACCGTTCCAGCGGCATGGCGACGCGCCGCGCGGCGCCGGGGTCGGCCTCGGCCTCGCGGTCGCCCGCGGCTTCGCCGAGGCGATGGGCGGCACCCTCAACGCCGAGGACACGCCGGGCGGCGGACTCACCATGGTCCTCAGCCTGCGCGCGGCGGGAACGCCGTCCGCACAGCTCACCCCCGCACAACCAGAAAGGCAGGCCCTATGCTGAGCACCACTGGGGGGACCCCCCAGACCCCCACGAGGGTGCTCGTGGTCGACGACGAGCCGCAGATCGTGCGCGCCCTCGTGATCAACCTCAAGGCACGCAAGTACGAGGTGGACGCGGCCCCCGACGGCAGGACCGCCCTCGAACTCGCCGCCTCCCGCCACCCCGACGTGGTCGTCCTCGACCTGGGCCTGCCCGACATGGACGGCGTCGAGGTGATCAGGGGCCTGCGCGGCTGGACCCGCGTCCCCATCCTGGTCCTGTCCGCCCGGCACTCCTCCGACGAGAAGGTCGAGGCGCTGGACGCGGGCGCCGACGACTACGTCACCAAGCCCTTCGGCATGGACGAGCTGCTGGCCCGGCTGCGGGCCGCCGTGCGCCGGTCCGAGCCGGTCGGGGCGGGCGAGGACGACGTGACGACCGTGGAGACCGAGGGCTTCACCGTCGACCTGGCCGCGAAGAAGGTCAACCGGGCCGGCAAGGATGTCCGCCTCACCCCGACCGAATGGCACCTGCTGGAGGTGCTGGTCCGCAACACCGGCCGCCTGGTCAGCCAGAAGCAGCTGCTCCAGGAGGTGTGGGGCCCGTCGTACGGGACGGAGACCAACTACCTGCGCGTCTACATGGCCCAGCTGCGCAGGAAGCTGGAGGCGGACCCCTCGCACCCGAAGCACTTCATCACCGAGCCCGGCATGGGCTATCGGTTCGAGAAGTGAGCTGCGCTACGGCGCTGTCGGTGTGCGCCGGTACGCTTCTGATATGAGTGCTGTTTCTCGTTCCGAAAAGCCGGCCGGCCGGTTCCGCCGCATGATCGACCGGCTCTCCTCTTCGCAGGAGGATCTGGAGTCCGAGGAGCTGCGCGAGGACGCCGAGACGGCAGGGTGCACCAGGATCGGTGACTGCCAGGACCGGCAGATCGTCACCGTAACTGGTACCTTGCGCACGGTCACTCTGCGTCCGCGTGCCGGTGTCCCGGCCCTGGAGGCCGAGCTGTTCGACGGCTCGGCCGCGCTGGACGTGGTGTGGCTCGGCAGGCGCTCCATCGTGGGCATTGAACCGGGGCGCAGGCTGATCGCTTCGGGCCGGATCGCGATGAGCCGGGGCCGCCGCGTGCTGTTCAACCCGAAATACGAACTGCGACCCCTCGGACGGGAGTAGCCGGTGACGTCCCTCGACAAGCCGACCCAAGACGCCGGACAGGCTCAGACCGACGACGCCCGGGCGGTGACCGAGGCAGCGCTGTTCGAGGCGTTCGGCGGCGTCCGCGGCATGGTCGAGACGGTCGTACCGGGCCTTCTCTTCGTCGCGATCTTCACGGTCAGCAAGGACCTGCACATCTCGGCGATCGCCGCGCTGGCCGTGTCCCTGATCCTGGTCGTGGTCCGGCTGGCGATGAAGGACACCCTCAAGCACGCCTTCAGCGGTGTCTTCGGCGTGGCCTTCGGCGTCGTCTTCGCGATGTTCACCGGCAACGCCAAGGACTTCTACCTCCCCGGCATGCTCTACACGCTGGGCCTGGCGCTGGCGTACATCTTCACGACCCTCGCCGGAGTGCCCCTGATCGGCCTCATCCTCGGCCCGGTCTTCAAGGAGAACCTCTCCTGGCGCACCCGCAACCCCGGCCGCAAGAAGGCGTACGCGAAGGCCAGTTGGGCCTGGGGCCTGATCCTGCTCGCCAAGTGCGCGATCCTCTTCCCGCTCTACTGGTGGTCCGACACCACCAAGCTCGGCTGGATCCTGATCGCCCTGAAGATCCCGCCGTTCCTGCTGGCAGTGTGGCTGACCTGGGTCTTCCTGGCGAAGGCGCCCGCGCCGATCGACGTGTTCGCGGAGATGGAGGCCGAGGAGAAGGCCGAAGAGGAACGTAAGGCCGCGCTGGCCGCCGAGGGCGGCGAGCCGACAGCAGGACGCCACCGCCGGGAGGCGTGAGCAGCCGTCGTACGACGAGAAGGGCGCCCTTGGATGCCAAGGGCGCCCTTCTCGTATGCGGTCTCGTATGAGGTCAGCCTTCGTCCCGCCGCACCGACAGCAGTTCCTCCAGCTGCTCCTCGCGGGCCGGCGCGGCCACGAACAGCAGCTCGTCGCCCGCCTCCAGGGAGTCCTCCTTGGAGGGCGTCAGCACCCGGGCGCCGCGGATGATGGTGACCAGGGACGTGTCCTGCGGCCACTCGACCGCGCCGACCTGGGTGCCGGCCAGGGCCGACTCCTCGGGCAGCGTCAGCTCGACCAGGTTGGCGTCGCCGTGGCTGAAGCGGAGCAGGCGGACCAGGTCGCCGACGCTCACCGCCTCCTCGACCAGGGCGGACATCAGGCGCGGGGTGGACACGGCGACGTCCACGCCCCACGCCTCGTTGAACAGCCACTCGTTCTTGGGGTTGTTCACGCGGGCGACGACGCGCGGAACGCCGTACTCCGTCTTTGCGAGCAGCGAGACGACCAGGTTGACCTTGTCGTCGCCGGTCGCGGCGATAACGACGTTGCAGCGCTGGAGCGCGGCCTCGTCCAGGGACGTGATCTCGCAGGCGTCGGCCAGCAGCCACTCCGCCTGCGGGACGCGCTCGACCGAGATCGCGGTCGGCGCCTTGTCGATCAGCAGGACCTCGTGGCCGTTCTCCAGCAGCTCGCCCGCGATCGAGCGGCCGACGGCACCGGCCCCGGCAATGGCGACCCTCATCAGTGACCGCCCTCCTCTTCCGGCCCCCCGGCGAACGCCGCTTCGACCTTCTCCACGTCGTCCGACCGCATCATCACGTGCACGAGGTCGCCCTCCTGCAGCACCGTCTGGGAGGTGGGCAGGACCGCCTCGCCCAGGCGGGTCAGGAACGCCACCCGGACGCCCGTCTCCTCCTGCAGCTTGCTGATCTTGTGGCCTACCCACTTGGCGGAGGCGTGCACCTCAGCCAGCTGCACCCCGCCGGTGGGGTCGCGCCACAGCGGCTCGGCGCCCGAGGGCAGCAGCCGGCGCAGCATCTGGTCGGCGGTCCAGCGGACCGTGGCCACGGTGGGGATGCCCAGGCGCTGGTAGACCTCGGCACGGCGCGGGTCGTAGATCCGGGCGGCCACGTTCTCCACGCCGAACATCTCGCGGGCCACCCGCGCGGAGATGATGTTGGAGTTGTCGCCGCTGGAGACGGCGGCGAAGGCGCCCGCCTCCTCGATGCCCGCTTCGCGAAGGGTGTCCTGGTCGTAGCCGACGCCGGTGACCCGTCGGCCGCCGAAGCCCGGGCCCAGCCGTCGGAAGGCGGTGGGGTCCTGGTCGATCACAGCGACCGTGTGGCCCTGTTGCTCCAGGGTCTGGGCGAGAGTGGAACCCACTCTCCCGCAGCCCATGATGACGATGTGCACGACCGTCCTTCCGATGTCAAGAGATGTCGACTTGGCCTTAACAGGTTCTCAGACTGCGGCCCAAGCTACACAGGCACCGTCCAGGACGGGCACCCCCGTGCCGGGGCTGTCGCGATCAGCGGCGCGTGATACTGCGCACGCTGTACAGGGTCAGGATTCCGAGGCCGACGAGGGCGACCACAGCTCCGATCAGCTCTGCGGTCACGGGCATGGGACCTCCGAGGTGCGGCGACAGGCGGGGTTTGCCATCCAGGCACGGCGAGCGGTCCCGCCACGGAATCCGCAGTTCCACCGGCCGCAGAGTTCACTCTTGAAGCAGATAAGGGCGACCGGCTGGGCGGCAGCCTGTTCGACGCCTTACGATCCTCTCTCGTGTCCAAACTGACCGACGTGCCCAAACGGATCCTGATCGGGCGCGCTCTGCGCAGTGACCGGCTGGGCGAGACCCTCCTGCCGAAGCGCATCGCCCTCCCCGTCTTCGCCTCCGACCCGCTGTCCTCCGTCGCGTACGCGCCCGGCGAGGTTCTGCTGGTGCTCTCCATCGCGGGAGTGTCGGCGTACCACTTCAGCCCCTGGATCGCCGTCGCGGTCGTCGTGCTGATGTTCACCGTGGTCGCCTCCTACCGGCAGAACGTGCACGCGTACCCGAGTGGCGGTGGCGACTACGAGGTGGCGACGACCAACCTCGGCCCCAAGGCCGGCCTGACCGTGGCCAGCGCCCTGCTCGTGGACTACGTCCTCACCGTCGCCGTCTCCATCGCCTCCGGCATCGAGAACCTCGGCTCCGCGGTCCCCTTCGTGGTCGAGCACAAGGTGCTGTGCGCGGTCGCCGTGATCGTGCTGCTGACGCTGATGAACCTGCGCGGCGTGAAGGAGTCGGGCAAGCTCTTCGCGATCCCGACGTACGTGTTCGTCGGCGGCGTCTTCGTCATGATCGCGTGGGGTGCCTTCCGCGGCATGGTCCTCGGCGACACCATGCACGCCCCGACGGCCGACTACCACATCAAGGCCGAACACCAGGGCCTCGCGGGCTTCGCCCTGGTCTTCCTGCTCCTGCGCGCCTTCTCCTCCGGCTGTGCCGCGCTCACCGGCGTGGAGGCCATCTCCAACGGCGTCCCGGCCTTCCGCAAGCCCAAGTCCAAGAACGCGGCGACGACGCTCGCGCTGATGGGCGGGCTCGCCGTCACCATGTTCTGCGGGATCATCGTCCTCGCCATGTCGACCAAGGTCCGCATGGCCGAGAACCCCGCCACCGACCTGATCCACAACGGCCACCCGCTCGGCTCCGGCTACGTCCAGAACCCGGTGATCTCCCAGGTCGCCGAGGCGGTGTTCGGCAAGGGCAGCTTCCTGTTCATCGTCCTCGCGGCGGCCACGGCCCTGGTCCTGTTCCTCGCGGCCAACACGGCGTACAACGGCTTCCCGCTGCTCGGCTCGATCCTCGCCCAGGACCGCTACCTGCCGCGCCAGCTGCACACCCGCGGCGACCGCCTCGCCTTCTCCAACGGCATCGTGCTGCTCGCAGGCGCCGCGGCCCTGCTGACGGTCATCTACGGCGCCGACTCCACGCGCCTGATCCAGCTGTACATCGTCGGCGTGTTCGTGTCCTTCACGCTCAGCCAGACCGGCATGGTCCGGCACTGGAACCGCCACCTGGCCTCCGAGCAGGACCCGGCCAAGCGCAGCCACATGATCCGCTCCCGCGCGATCAACACGTTCGGCGCCTTCTTCACCGGCCTGGTGCTCGTCGTCGTCCTCGTCACGAAGTTCACGCACGGCGCCTGGGTCGCCCTCCTGGGCATGTGCCTCTTCTATCTGACGATGACCGCGATCCGCAGGCACTACGACCGCGTCGCCGACGAGCTCGCGGCCCCCGAGGGCCCTTCCGACGACAGCGTCCGCCCCTCCCGCGTCCACTCGGTCGTCCTCATCTCCAAGATCCACCGCCCCACCCTGCGCGCCCTGGCCTACGCCCAGCTGATGCGCTCGGACGGCCTGGAGGCAGTGACCGTCGACGTCGACCCGGCGGAGACCAAGGTGCTGCGCGAGGAGTGGGAGCGGCGTGGCGTCGACGTACCGCTGAAGGTCCTGGACTCGCCGTACCGCGAGATCACCCGCCCGGTGATCGAGTACGTCAAGAGCCTGCGCACGGAGTCCCCGCGCGACGCGGTCTCCGTGATCATCCCCGAGTACGTGGTCGGCCACTGGTACGAGCACCTGCTGCACAACCAGAGCGCCCTGCGCCTGAAGGGCCGCCTGCTCTTCACACCGGGTGTGATGGTCACCTCCGTGCCCTACCAGCTGCAGTCCTCCGAGGCGGCGAAGCTCCGTGCCCGCAGGCGCCAGGAGTGGAGCGCGCCGGGTGCGGTGCGGCGCGGCCCGGCGGGGGAGCGGCCCAAGGAGCCGTCGGCGACCAAGGACTGAGTTCGAGCTTCACTCTGAGCCCGGGATCCGGCCGGTGGTGAACGGCCGGACGACAGCCACGTAAACTGGTGGGCTGTTGTCCGGCCGTTTCCCGTTCCCGATCTGGAGTCACCCCGCCATGCCCGCAGAACCGAAGAAGTCGCTGGTGGGGGAGGAGTACGAGGTCGAGATCGGCCCCGTCGCCCACGGCGGTCACTGCATCGCCCGTACGTCCGAGGGCCAGGTCCTGTTCGTCCGCCACGCGCTGCCGGGCGAGCGGGTCGTCGCCCGGGTGACGGAGGGCGAGGAGGGCGCGCGCTTCCTGCGTGCGGACGCCGTACGAGTCCTGGAGCCCTCCAAGGACCGCGTCGAGGCCCCCTGCCCCTACGCCGGCCCCGGCCGCTGCGGCGGCTGCGACTGGCAGCACGCCAAGCCGGGCGCCCAGCGCCGCCTGAAGGGCGAGGTCATCGCCGAGCAGCTCAAGCGGCTCGCGGGCCTCACGCCGGAGGAGGCCGGCTGGGACGGCACGGTGATGCCGGCCGAGGGAGACAAGCTGCCGGCGGGCGAGGTACCGCAGTGGCGCACCCGCGTCCAGTACGCCGTGGACGCCACGACCGGCCGGGCGGGCCTGCGCCGCCACCGCTCGCACGAGGTGGAGCCGATCGAGCACTGCATGATCGCGGCCGAGGGCGTCAGCGAGCTGGGCATCGAGCAGCGCGACTGGACCGGCATGGAGTCGGTGGAGGCGATCGCGGCGACGGGCTCGCAGGACCGCCAGGTCATCCTCACCCCCCGCCCCGGCGCCCGCCTCCCCCTGGTGGAGCTGGACAAGCCGGTCTCGGTCCTCCGGGTCGACGAGAAGTCGGGCGGCATCCACCGGGTCCACGGCCGCCCCTTCGTCCGCGAACGCGCCGACGGCCGTACGTACAGGGTGGGCAACGGCGGCTTCTGGCAGGTCCATCCGAAGGCCGCGGACACCCTGGTGACGGCGGTCATGCAGGGCCTGCTCCCGCGCAAGGGCGAGATGGCTCTGGACCTCTACTGCGGAGTGGGTTTGTTCGCGGGGGCGCTGGCCGACCGACTCGGCGAGAAGGGCGCGGTCCTCGGCATCGAGTCCGGCAAGCGGGCGGTGGAGGACGCGCGCCACAACCTCGCCGACTTCCCCCGAGTCCGCATCGAACAGGGCAAGGTCGAATCGGTCCTCCCGCGCACCGGCATCACCGAGGTCGACCTGATCGTCCTCGACCCGCCGAGGGCCGGCGCGGGCCGCGACACGGTCGAGCACCTGTCTTCGCTGGGAGCACGCCGAATCGCGTACGTCGCCTGCGATCCCGCTGCGCTGGCCCGGGACCTGGGGTACTTCCGGGAGGGCGGGTACCGGGTGCGGATGCTTCGGGCGTTCGATCTGTTTCCGATGACGCATCACGTGGAGTGCGTGGCGATTCTGGAGCCTGCGCAAAAGGGCTCCTGACCTGCTGCTTTGTGGGCGAGGTCGATTGATGACGAGTGAAGTCGATCTGTTTCCGGGAGTCCACCGCGTGGAGCGTGTCGCAGGTTCCTGCCACGTGTCTCACCTGCGGCTTCGCGAACGGGCACAGGGTGGGAGCGCTCCGTCTCACCTCCGTGAGGGGCGGCTGGGGACCGTCTTGACGCTCGCTCGACGCTGATTCTGACGAGGCGTCATGACGTTCGCTCGGTCGGTTGTCGGCCAAGTCGAGCACCTCGTCGGCGCCGAGGCCGAGCGAGACATGGGGGTTGCCGAACGGGTCTCCTGCGCGCTCACCCGCGGCGTCGCAGAAGGGCCGTGTGGCCGACGCCCTGAGCGCCGAGGGCTCGTCGGTCCGGCTACAGGCGGCCCTGGCGGCCGGGTCGACCCCCGACCCAGGTTTCCTGGAGATCCTCATCGAGCGGTGCGCGGTCGAGCCAAGACGTCGGAGACGTGACCAGGCCGCGTACGCGCGGGTCAGTCGTTGAGCGCGGGACTGGACGCAGAGCCACTGACAGCGACACCCCCTTCAGCACGAGACCGAGCGCGTGCGTCACCCTGTCCATGTTCAGCTTCCCCGCCGTTGTCGGCGACTTCAGTGCCTCCTTCGTGGCCTCTCCTGCCTCGCGATCTGCTTCGGCGGGGGAGGTGGTGGAGATGTCGCGCTGGATGAGGGCACGGTGCGATTGTTCCCACCTGCACCTCACGTCGGCACTGTCTCTGGGGACTTCCTCCGCGGCCGTGGCGGCCTGCGAGGCCCCGAACCGGGTCGGTGTCCGCCGACGGCTCGTACACCTACACCCTGCCGAGCGGGACGTCGGCGATGTTCACCACGCAGAAGCTGTCAAGCTTCCCCGCACCGGTCTTCGGAAGCCTGAAGCCGAAGCAAGGCATACCGCGTGCCAAGTTCACGATCAGCGGTTCTCATTTCGGTGACGCGCAGGGGCTCGGTACAGTGCGTTTCGGGAAGCGCTTCGCCGAAATTGACAGCTGGTCGGACACGAGCATCAGAGCGTACGTGCCGAGCGGGCTTCCGGTGGGGACGTACAAGGTCTCGGTGAACGGAGCCGACGGAGCAGACGCAGGTGGAGCTTCCTTCGACGTCATAGACCTGGGCCCCGCGCTGTCGCGCACGGGCTGGACGGCAACGACCTCGGACACAAGCCCGTACAACGACGGTCCCGCAAACATGCTGGACGGCAATTCCGACACCCGGTACAGCTCCGGAACAGGCCAGTACGACGGCCTGTGGATCCAAGTCGACATGGGGCAGACGCAGACGTTCGACAAGATCCTGCTCCATTCCGGCAGCAACATCGGCGATTATGCGCCTAGCGCGGACGTGTACGTGTACGTCAAGGTCGTCAACACCGGCAATGTCGCGAGTAACTGGTGGTCGATCGCTGAATTCACCATCTACAACGGACATGTGCCGTGTTGAACTCGCCGCTGTCGGGGCTGATGGCAAACCTGCCCTGGCGAAACTGCTGGAGTTGCATCTGCACGACTTCTATGAGTTTCTGCCGTTGGAGTTGTCGGCGGATGGCACGTTCGGCATTGCTGGTTGGACAGCTACTTCACGGCCCCGGACCGCGAGGCCTACTCGATCACCATGGGTGGCCAGTTGGCAGGGTTCGCCCTGGCCCCGCTGCGACGTCGGTCAGGGGGCCCTGCCCTGCCGGGGCCCGCGACCCGTGGTGGTTCGGGCGCCCGGCTGGTGCTGATGCTGCGGCGCTTCAGCGGCATCACCTCCTACCAGGAAAACGCCGACGTCTGCGAGGTACCGGTCGGCACCGTGCGCAGCCGGCTCAACCAGGCCCGCGGGAAGCCGGCGCAGGTGCTGCTTTTGAGACCCGGGTTATCGATTTCCGGCCGAAAGGGATACCGAGCTTTACAGATGTAGGCACTAATGGTCGACAATGAGCCGGAAGAAGAACGTCCGATTCACTCGGTGGTGCGGCTGAGCGATCCGCTCACATTGAGGACCTCGTGGCATTCCTGCGCCTGCTGGCCCGTGGCCGGTGTACCGGGCTTCGCACAGGTCACGTTGATGGTCACCGTGTCGTTCTCGGGGATCTTGATGGGGGTGACCCAGTGGTAGTCCTGGTTGCGGAACGTCTCCAGCGCGATCGTGGTGATCTTGCGGTCGCCGAAGGTGATCGTCATCACCCCTTCGTCGCCCTGGAAGTTGGCGACGACGATGTCCGTGACCCCGAAGATGCTGTTCTCCGGCACCTTGTAGGTGCCGGTCTTGGTCTGCCCGGTGCCCGTCTTCAGGTCGATGGTCGCCGAGCTCTGCTGACCGGCGCCGGTCGCGGTGCCGCCCTCGGCCGAGGAGCCCCCGCCCCCGCCCCCGCCCGATCCGGTCGCCGCCCCCGACTCCTGGCCGCCGCCGGGCTGGTTGTTCGTGCCGGTGCCGGGGGACTCTCCGCCCGCCTGGTCGCCGGGCGGGGTGGTACGCGGCTGTACCGCCTCGGTGGCCGCCTCCTTGGCGGCGCTGCGCACCGCGGGACGGACCAGCGCGAACCAGGCGAGCAACAGCGCGAGCAGCGCGGCGAGCACTGCGAGCAGCCACTTCGGGAAGATCGGCATCTGGACGAACTCCGCGTCCAGCGGCGGCCGGACGACGGGCTCGTCCCAGCGGGCCTCCGCCGTCTCCTCCTGCTCGCCGGTCTCGCGGGTGTCCACGGTGAACGGCCACACCACGGGGTTGCCGAACCACACCGGCTTGGCGGTACGGACCCGCAGCCGGACCTCCGTCGACTCCCCGGGTTCCAGCTTCGGCTCCGCCGGGGCGAAGGTGAACCCCAGTTCCTCGCCGGCCTGGCCGGGGGCGAAGCGTACCTGCACCGGGGTGTTGCCCTGGTTGCGCACGGCCAGCAGATAGCGGCCGCGCAGCCAGCCACGCCGGCGGCGTGGGGCGAGCTCGGTCTTCAGCTCGTGGAACTCCCCGACGTGCACGGTGGTTTCGAGGACCTTGACCGACTCGGGGTGCTCGTTCGGCAGGACCCGTACGCCGAGGGGCATCTCGCCGGCCCGGATCTCCGGGGATCGCGGCGGCGCCAGACGGAGCGTCACCGTCTCGGAGGTGCCGGGGTAGAGGGAGACGCGCTCGGGTTCCACGATGGTCCAGGCGGCGCAGTCGCCGACGACCTTCAGGTCGTACGCCTCGACGATGTCGCTGTCGTTGCGCACGGTCAGGCTGGTGGTGGCGATGTCACCCGGGGTCACGGTCACGGCCGGGATGTCGAGGCCGGGCGCACCGGGACCGGAAGAGGCTGCGGAAGGCGTCACGCCCTCACCGTAGGAAGGTGCCCGGGAGGCGGGGGAGGGACGGGAGGGCAATGCGCGGGCAGTGACGCTGCCCGTCAAGCCACTGTCAACTCCCTGGTAGCGGTGGGCTCTTACTGTGGCGAGCCGCCTTCGGTGCACCACTGACCCGTGATCGCCTCGCGCTGTATCACTCAACCCCCCACTGACTCATGAAAACAGGTATCCCATGTTCCGCGCAGAGGAGAACGGTCCTGCCATGTCCGACACCACGACACGTGATCTCCTCCGGACCGGCTCGATCCACCGCACCTCTCGCTCCGGCGGCCCGACCCGGGCAAGCGTGGCCGTCTACGCCGCCGACCCCGTGCTGCGGGTCGGTGTCGTCCAGCAACTGCGCCAGCGCCCCGAGGTCGAACTGGTGGACGACGCCGACGCGGAGCGGGCCCAGGTCTCGCTGGTGGTCGTGGATGGCATCGACGACGACGTGGCCGCCCTGCTGAACCGGCTGCGGTACAACAGCGCCACCCGCACCGGCCTGGTGATAGGCACCCTCGGGGCCGGCGGGCTGCAACGCGTCATCGAGTGCGGTGTGTCGGCGGTGCTGCGCCGCGCCGAGGCCGATCAGGACCAGCTCATGCGGCTGGTCCTGGCGGCGGCCAACGGTGAGGGGGTGCTGCCCGGCGATCTGCTCGGCGAACTGCTCAGTCACGTCGGCAATCTCCAGCGCTCGGCGCTCGACCCCGGGGCCCTGTCCCTGTCCACGCTCACCACGCGCGAGGCGGACATGCTGCGCCTGGTGTCGGAGGGCCTGGACACCGCGGAGATCGCCCGCAAGACCTCGTACTCCGAGAGAACCGTCAAGAACGTCCTGCACGAGATCATCACGCGACTCCAACTGCGCAACCGGGCCCACGCGGTGGGTTACGCGCTGCGCAACGGGCTGATCTGACAGGCCCGTTCGACGGACCGCCCGACGGCGGAGGGGAAGGCGGCGGTGCCCGAAAGCACACCGCGTGCTTCCCCCGGGTGCGGCCCCCGAGCCCTGCCGTCCCGCGCGCGGCCGGTAGACGGTGGCGGGGGCACATCCAGATGCCGCATCAGACTGCGAAGGGGACCGTGATGGAAACCGCTGGCCCCGGCGGGCGGTACCGCCTGGGGAGACTCGGCACCTCGCTCCTGCTGCTGATCCCCCTGCTCGGGGTGACAGTGGCGGCCGGGCCGGGCAGCGCCGAGCCCGCGGCGGCTGCCGACGCCGCGGAAACCCGGGTCGCGTACGCGGGCACCGGCCACCGCAGCCTCGGTGAGGTCGCCTCCACCACCTCCAGCACCCCGCTGTTCGGTGACGGCCCGGTCCACTACGACACGCAGCCGTCCGCCCTCGGCGACCAGATGGTCTTCGCTAGCCGCCGCGACGAGAAGGACCCGCAGGTCTATCTGCGGGCCGCCGACGGTTCGGTACGACGGCTCACCAGCGGCATGGACGCGGCGCACCCCCAACTGACCCCCGACGGCCAGTCGGTGGTGTTCGACGCGGCCGAGTCCGGAGGACTGGGCGGCGGGACCCAGCGCGACCTGTGGCTGGTGCGCACCGAGGGCACCGGCCTGACCCGGCTGACCGACACGTCCGCGAACGAGGAGGACCCGACGGTCTCCCCCGACGGGCAGCGCATCGCGTACGCCGACGACAGCGACCCGCTGGTCGGCCGGCAGATCTACGTACGGGCCCTGAGCGGTGGCACCGCCACCCGGATCACCGATCCCGCCAACGGCACGGCCTCCGAGCCGGCCTGGAACCCGGTCGACGACGACGTCAACCGCGACTGGATCGCGTACACCGCCACCACGACCGTCGACGGGCAGTCCGTGACCCGGCTGCGGATCACGAACGGGACCGCCGACGAGCCGCTGTTCGGGGGCGCGCAGGCAACCTGGCGGGCCCACGGGGCAGCGTGGCTGCCCGACGGGGACGGTGTGCTGTTCCTCAGCCCCGAGATCACCTGTCAGTGCGAGGGCGACTGGGACCATGTGTTCCGCTCGACCGCCCACTCCGACCAGGTCCCCTCGCTGGTGCTCAACGAGGACCGGAACGTCCTGTCGCCCACCTGGCTCGGCTCCATGGACGGCGGCAGGGCGGTGGTGGAGCGCACCTCGGCGGCCAACCCGCACGTGGTGACACTCCAGGACGCCCGGGCGGACGGCTCCGACCCACGCGACCTGGGTCTGACGATCCTCAACGAGGATCCCGCGGCCGACACCAACACCGACCCCGCCAAGGACCCGCTGTTCCAGCCCGCGGCCGGCCACGACCCGTGGACCGAGCGGCAGAACTACACGCCCGACGGCCGCCGGATCGTCCTCACCCGCTTCGAGGACGGCGCCGACGGCCGGATCGAGCGGATCTGGATGGCCGACGCCGACGGCTCCAACGCGGCGCCGCTGCCGCTCGCGGGACGCGGCGCGAACGACTGGGACACCGACCCGACGTTCTCCCCGGACGGCAAGTACCTCGCCTTCACCCGGACTTCGCCGGGCGGCGTCGGCGATGCCGCCGGAGCCAGCCGCATCCTCATCGCGGATGTCGCCACCGGCGCGATCACCGGCGAGATCGTGCCGCCGGCCGGGCAGCTCCAGGGCCAGGACGCCCAGCCCACCTGGTCGTCCGACGGCACCACCCTGGCCTTCACCCGCAACATGGAGATCAACGGGGGCGGCGGCAACAAGCACGTGTGGACCGTGCCCGTGAACGACCTGACCCAGCAGCGTGACCTGAGCGCCGCCAACTGCCCGGGCGACTGCGCGGTCATCGACGACAGCCCGGCGTTCTCACCGGACGGGCGCAGCATCGCCTTCAACCGCAAGAACGGCGCCGGCCGGATCGACGAGGAGAACGGCATCCTCCTGACGTCCGTGTCCGGCGACGACTGCCAGGTGCTGCTGCCCACCGTCGCCCGCGGCCAGTCCAGCGCCTGCGGCCGGGAGCTGCCGGACACCACGACCACCGGACCGCACCAGCCGCGCGACGCCGCCTGGACCGCCGACGGCAAGAGCCTGGTATTCAGCTCCCGTGCCGAGGCCGCGGTCAACAGCCCCGAGAAGCTGAGCCTCCTGGACGTCGACTCCGGCGATATCACCCCACTCACCACCGAACTCGCGGGCCGCCAGAAGGAACCCACCGTCCAGCAGTCCGTGGACCTCGCCGTCCGTGCGCCCGGCACCACGCCGGAGGTCACCGTCGGCGACTCCACCACGGTCCGCGTCGACGTGGTCAACAACGGCCCCGCCGCCTCGCCCGGCACCCGCCTGACCGTCGCGCCGCCGACCGGCGTGCAGGTCACCGGGATCAGCCGGCCCGGCGGCACCTGCGACGCCTCCTCGCTCCAGTGCGACCTGGGCGTGGTGGAACCCGGCACCACCGTGCCGGTGGACGTCACGCTCACCGGAGTCACCCCCGGCGACGCCCCGGTCGACTGGTCGGTCACCGGCACGGTCCTGGACCCGCAGCCCAGCGACAACACGGGCCGGACCGTGGTGCCGGTGCGCGAGGCGACACCGCCCCCCTCGACACCGCCCCCCTCGACACCGCCTCCCTCGACACCGCCCCCCTCGACGCCGCCCCCGAGCTCCACGCCCACCCCGACCCCCACCACGCCGCCCACGGTGCCCCCGGAGCCCGAGGAGCCGAAGGCCGGGCCCGGGGTGCGGGTCACGGCCCAGCCGAACCCCGGCTATGTCGGCGGGCGCGTCGTGGTGACGTACACCGTTCGCAACGGCCGCAACGCGCTGGCCACCGGACTGCGGCTGAAGATCGGCCTGCCCTCGGGGCTGCCCAACAGCGGGCCGCCCGAGGGCTGCGACCAGAACTGGATGTGCGCGCTGCCCGACCTCACGCCGGGCGCGAGCACCGTCGTACGGGTCGTGCTCAGCCCGAAGAAGGCGATGACCGGCCAGGTCACCGGCGTGCTCACCACCACCGGCACGGACGCGAACAAGAATGACAACACGGCCAAGGAGCGGCTGCGCATCCTCCAGCCGCGCATCGTCGCGGTGCCGGACATCGGCAAGCCCGGCTTCGTCACCTCCGTGCGCGGCAAGGACTTCCCGCCGGGAGTGCCGGTGAAGTTCAAGTGGAACCCGGGGATCACCGCGGCGGCGGCGCCCACGATCCCGAAGACCGACGGCACGTTCATCGGCCAGCTGCTCATCCTCGCCAAGGACCAGACCGGGCCGCGCACCATCACCGCCAGCGGACCCGGATTCTCCCCGGTGAAGACCGACTTCCTGGTCGTCAACGGCAGTGTGCAGCCGCCGGACGAGGTGACCCGCCGGTGATCCACGAGGTCGACGAGGGCCTGCGGCGGCTGCTCGCCGAGAGCGGTCTGGAGGCATCGGGCATCGAGGTGGTCTTCGACGCCCCCACCCGGGACTGGGCGGCCCGCCGCAGCGCTCCGACGGTCTGCGTCTTCCTGTACGACATCCGCGAGGACGCCGTACGACGCGGTACCGGTGCCGGGGAGGTGTACGACGAGGATGGACACCTCGTCGCCCGGCGCTCCCCGCCGCGCTGGTTCCAGCTGACCTATCTGGTCACGGCCTGGGCGAGTCGCCCGCAGGACGAGCACCGGCTGCTGTCCCAGGTGCTCGGCGCGCTGGTCGCGCACGACACGCTGCCCGCCGGGCTGCTCACCGGCTCGCTCGCCGAACTCGGCCTGACTGTGGGCCTGGAGACCGCCGGGACGGGCATGGACGCGCCGGCCGCCGCGGACGTCTGGTCGGCGCTCGGCGGAGAGATGAAGGCGTCGCTCGGGGTACAGGTGCGGGCACCGCTCGCCGGTGTGACCAGGGCCGCCGCGCCGCCCGTCACCGAAGGCCTCGTCGTGCGCTCCGCCGCCGCCCGCGAGGGTGAGGAGACGAGCCCGGGCCGCCGGCTGCGCTACACGGAGGCCACCGACCCCGGCCGCGACGGGTTCACCGGGCCCCGTGAACGGCCGCCGGCCCCGGCGCGCAGGCGGCGCAGGGGGGATCGGCAGGCGTGACGTACACCGTGGAACCCGCGGTCGGGGGCGGTGTCGGCGCGGGAGGGGACACCGGTGTGGATCCCCTGTGGGAGCGGCTCGGTGCCGTCGAGGCGCGGGTACGGGAGGCCGTGGCGGTACGACGGTCCGCGGACCCCGATCCCGACGATCCCTACCGGGGCCAGTACCTCACCCCGGAAGCGGCGGCGCGGATCCTGGACGAGCCGGGTGGGCTAGTGCCCGCCCAGGGACTCTGGCAGCCGCCGGCGGGGTCTGTGCTCGACGGACTCGTCCGGCGGTTCGGGCTGTCCTCGCTCGACCTGGACCTGCTGCTGGTCGCGATGGCACCCGACCTGGACGCGCGGTTCGAGCGGCTCTACGGCTACCTCAACGATGACCTGACACGCCGTCGGCCCACGGTCGGGCTCGCGCTGGAGCTGTGCGGACTCGGCGGCGCCTCGCCCGCCCGGTTCCGCCTCGCCCCCGGGGCGCCGCTGATCGCACACGGTCTGGTGGAGGTCACCGAACCGGAGCGGCCGCCGCTGTCTCGTGTCCTGGCCGTCCCCGACCGGGTCACCGCGCACCTCCTGGGCGGCACACGGCCCGACGCCCGGCTCACCGGTGTGCTCGGCGAGGCCCGGGAGGACCCGACCGCCGAGGCCGCGGACGTCCACCGCGCGGCGGCCGCGGTCGGCACCGGCGTCGGTCTCGTCCATCTGCGCAGCCGGGGCGGCGACGCCGAGGGGCTGGCCACCGCCGCCCTGCACGCGGCCGGACTCGGCCCGCTCGTCCTGGACGCGGTGGCGCTCGCCCGGCGCTCGGCCGACGTGCCGGCACTCGCCCGGGTGATCGCCCTCGAAGCCCGGCTGACCGGCGCCGGTGTGGTCCTCGGCCCGCTGACCGCGTTGCCCGGAGAACCCGCCGAACGAGCCCGAACGCTCTCGTCGTTGTGCGCCGAACTACGCGGCATCCCCCTGTTCACCCACGGCACGACCGGCTGGGATCCGGCATGGGCGGCCGACACCCCCGTCGTGCTGAACGTCGAGGCACCCTCCCCGGAACGACAGGCCGCACGCTGGCGCCACGCGCTGGACCAGGCCGCCGGTGACGCCGTGACCGGTGACGTCGAGGCGCTCGCCCGGGCCGTCGCCGCGCATCGCCTGGACTCCGGGCAGTTGCGCCGGGCCGCCGACGCGGCGGTGCGGACAGCCACCATCGAGGGACGGCAGGTGGGTCCCGACGATCTGCGTACCGCCGTACGGGCGCAGAACGGCGCCGGGCTGGACCGGCTCGCCCGGCGCGTTGAGCCGGGGGTCGGCTGGGACGATCTGGTGCTGCCGCCGACCACCCACCGCCGGCTGCGTGAACTCGCGCTGCGCGCCCGCCACCGCGAGCAGGTGCTCGGGCAGTGGGGGATGCGGCCCGGCGGCGGCCGGGGCCGCGGTGTCATCGCGCTGTTCGCCGGCGAGTCGGGCACCGGCAAGACCATGTCCGCCGAGGTCGTCGCCGCGGACCTGGGCATGGACCTGTACGTGGTGGATCTGTCCACGGTCGTCGACAAGTACATCGGGGAGACCGAGAAGAACCTGGAGCGGATCTTCACCGAGGCGTCGGCGGTCAACGCGGTGCTGCTCTTCGACGAGGCCGACGCGATATTCGGCAAGCGCTCGGAGGTGAAGGACGCCCACGACCGGCACGCCAACATCGAGTCGGCCTATCTGCTCCAGCGCATGGAGTCGTTCGACGGGATCGCGGTGCTGACCACCAACCTGCGGGCCAACCTGGACGAGGCGTTCACCCGACGCCTCGACGTGGTCGCGGACTTCCCGGTGCCGGACGACGGCCAGCGCCTTGCCCTGTGGGACCGGTGCCTGGGCGACCGACTGCCCCGGGGCGACGACCTGGACCTCGCCTTCTGCGCCGACCGCTTCGAACTGGCCGGCGGCTCGATCCGCGCCTGCGCGGTCACCGCCGCCTACCTCGCGGCCGAGTCCGGCGAGCCGCTCACCATGCGGCAGACGGTGACCGCGATCGCCCAGGAGTACCGCAAGCTCGGACGGCTGGTCCTGGAGAGCGAGTTCGGGCCGTACCTGGCGCAGGCCGCCGGCGTGTGAGGCGACCGGCCCGAGGTCAGGGCTTGGACCTTCTCGTGGCCTTGCTGAGATCCACGCTGTTGGGCAGCATCGCCTGCGGACGCAGGAGGTCCTTGAGGAGGAACTTCATCAGTTCCGCGCCGGACATGCTCTTCAGCCGGTTCGCCAAGGCGGGATTGGCGTCCTCCATCCGCATGATCTCCAGCACCGCGCGGTCCACCAGGCCGGGAATGATGTCCCTGCCCCTCAGGGTGTTGGAGCGGATCCGCTCCTTGTACTCCTTCTCCTTCCGGTGGCCGGCGCCGTAGGTCATCGTGCTGAACTCGTCCGCCGCGACCTCGCTCTTGACGACGGGGAGCAGGTTGGCCCGCTCCGGGTCCGTCTCCTGTGCCTTGGCCTGCATGATGAGTTCCATCATGTCGAGGTCCGTCTTGTTCATCCCGCGGTCGAAATTCCGCACGGGCCGGGAGAACTGCTTGGGCATCTTGTCCATGCGGGTGGGCAGTTCACTCTTGAAGGCCGTGGGTTCGGTGGGGTCGGCCTTGATCACCGGATACTCACGCTGGGCGAAGTCGCTGAGCATGAGCCAGCCCTGGGACTCCAGGGGCGAGTCCGCGAGCGGGATCTCGAACCGGACCTTTCCGAACCGGGTGTCGCGGAACTCGCTGCCCGGTGCCTCCAGGAAGAAGAAGACGAAGCCCTCGTTCGCCAGGACGTGTGCGTCGTAGCCCTCGGAGTTGTTGGCCGCGTCGGGGTTGTCCTTCAGCAGCTCCGCCTTCGACTTGATCTGGTTCGCCTGCGACAGCAGGTCAGCCCGGGCCTCGTCCTTGGTGTAGTGGCACAGCACGCTCTGCCGCAGCGCGGCTGTCAGGTTTCGTTCGACACCGCTCACCCAGTCCTTGCGCCCGCGGGTATTGATCTCGTTGGCCATACCGGCCCGGTTCATCTCGGAGAGTTCGCGGAAATAGCTCGGCCCGTTCATGGCGAACGCCACGGCGCTGTCGGCCCAGGTCTCCTCGTTCCAGAGCAGGCCGCGCGCGGTCATCGCCTCGAAGGGGGCGCGTGCTTCGGCGGGGAAGTCGCTGTCCCTGCCGATCTGTTCGGTCACCAGGTTGTTCTCGGCCTTGAGAGCCGTGCGGGCCTCGGTCAGGAAGTGCCGGGCGGCGGTCCCGGACTCCTTGGTGAGGTTCTCCTCGGCGCTGCCGACCGCCAACAGCAGTGTCATCAGCACCTGCGCACAGTGCATCGGGTCACGCTTGGGATCCGCGTCGTACGCCTTGATGCCCTCGCGGATCTCCGCCAGTTCGGGTGACTCCTGCGCGGGCGTGCTCCCCCAGGACTTGAGGAAGGACTTCAGGGGGTTGCCGTCGGACCCGACCGCCGGCAGCTTGTCCGAGAGCGCCTCATGGCCCTTGCGCTGGATCACCGCCGCCCCGGAGGACACCGGCCCGGAGTGCTCCGCGGTGCACGCTTCCGCCCGCTGCACGGGTGCGGGCCCCGCCATGATCCGGTGCGCGTTCGCCTCGGCCTCCCGTTCGAACCGGTCCGAAGGGTCGGACACGCGCAGGCCGTTGCCGTGGTCGGTGCCCGCGACCGGCCCCTGCCGCTGCTGGACGACGTGGGTGAGTTCATGCGCGAGGGTGTGCTTGTCGCCGCCGCCTTCGCCGATGACGACATGGCTGCCGGAGGTGTAGGCACGCGCGCCGACGGAACGGGCCGAGCGGGCCGCCGAGGCGCCGGTGTGCAGCCGTACGTCGGAGAAGTCGGTGTCGAACCGGGACTCCATCTCCTGGCGCACCGGCCCGGCGAGGGGTTTGCCGGCCGAGCGCAGGACGTCGTGCACCTCGGTGCCGGGCTGCTCCGGGGCTTCCGTGGTGCGTGCCCGGCGGGCGATCATGCCGGCCACCGCGGCGTTGCCCGCCGTGCCCTGGGCGGCCTGGAGCGCGGCGGCCGTGAGCGGGGGCGGTACGGCGGCGCCGTTCCCGGACGCCTCCCGTCGGGCGCCGGCCTGGCCGCGCGCCGGTTCCTGGTCCTCGCTCCGGCCGGTGCGCGGCTTGGAAGTCTGCACCTGCTGCCTCCTCGTCGGCGCCCATGCTGCGGCTCTCCAGTTCATCGCGGGGGCGAGCGGGGCGTCCAGGCCCGAAGGGGCAGCGCGAGGGCAACGGTGGGCGACGTCGGGACGGTCAACCTGGGGCGTCCGTAAAGGCAGATGTATTGCCCCCGGGCAGGTCCGCAGGTCCCTGCCGCTGTGCCGGTACGCCACGCAGACTCGGCCTGGACACAGGTGACCGTAAGGACGTTAAGGAGCGAGCATGCCGACGTACCTCACCCCGGGCGTATACGTGGAGGAGGTGCAGTCCGGTGCCCGACCGATCGAAGGGGTCGGCACGGCCGTCGCCGCGTTCGTCGGCTTCGCCGAGAAGGGGCCGTTCCACGCGCCGACGCTGGTCACCAGCTGGGACCAGTACTCCCAGGTGTTCGGCGGCTTCACCGAGGGCACCTATCTCGCCCACGCGCTCTACGGGTACTTCTCCAACGGCGGCGGCGCCGCGTACGTGGTGCGCATCGGCGGGGCCGCCGAGGCCACCTCGGGCCCGTCGGTCAATGGCGGCCGGCAGCCGAAGGCGGCTGCGCCGGTCGAACTCGGCGGCTTCCTGATCGCGGCCAAGCCGGGCATGACCGGGGTGTCGGTGGAGGTCGCCGACGTGGACGGCGAGAACCCGCCGGAGGACCGCTTCAAGGTCCTGGTCCGGCGCGGCGACGAGGTGGTGGAGACGTACGACGCCTCCACCCGCAAGAACGTCAAGGGCTACCTGGTCACCCAGGCCCGCGCCTCCAAGCTGATCGAGGTCACCGAGCAGCGCGGCGCGTCCCAGACCAAGCCCGCCGCCCAGACCGTCGCGATCCCCGACGCCGCCGCCCCCGCCTCCAACGGCTCCGGTGAGCTGGCCCGCATCGACCCCGCCGAGTACGTCGGCGACGCGGCGGCCCGTACCGGGTTCGGCGGTCTGGAGACCATCGACGAGATCACCATGGTCGCGGTGCCCGACCTGATGGGCGCCTACCAGCGCGGCGACATCGATGCCGAGGGCGTGCGCACCGTGCAGCTCGCCGTCATCTCGCACTGCGAGCAGATGGGCGACCGCGTGGCCGTCCTTGACGCCCCGCCCGGGCTCAACGCCCAGCAGGTGCGCACCTGGCGTAACGACGAGGCGGGCTACGACTCCCGGTACGCCACCCTCTACTACCCGTGGGTGCGGGTCTTCGACCCGGCCCTCGGACGCAACACCACCGTCCCGCCGAGCGGTCACGTCGTCGGCGTGTGGGCGCGCAGCGACGCCGAGCGCGGTGTGCACAAGGCGCCGGCGAACGAGGTGATCCGCGGCGCGGTCGACCTCGAACTCCGACTCAGCAAGGGCGAGCAGGACCTGCTCAATCCGATCGGCGTGAACTGCATCCGGGCCTTCCCCGGCCGCGGCATCCGGATCTGGGGGGCCCGCACGCTCTCCTCCGACCCGGCCTGGCGCTACCTGAACGTACGCCGCCTGTTCAACTACCTGGAGGAGTCCATCCTCCTGGGCACCCAGTGGGTCGTGTTCGAGCCCAACGACGACCGGCTGTGGTCCAGCATCCGTCGCAACGTCACCGCGTTCCTCACCGAGGAATGGCGCCGGGGCGCGCTGTTCGGTCGTACCGCCGACGAGGCGTTCTACGTCAAGTGCGACCGCGACAACAACCCGCAGGAGTCCATCGACCAGGGCCGGGTCGTCTGCGAGATCGGCGTCTCGCCGGTCAAGCCCGCCGAGTTCGTGGTCTTCCGGCTGGCCCAGTTCTCCGACACCACCAGCCTCATCGACGAGTGATCCGCGAGTCCGGTTCTGTAAGGAAAGGTTGACAGACAGTCATGGCAACGGGCGATGCTCTTTCCACTCACGTCTTCGGCGTGCAGCTCGGCGGATACCTGGTGGAGTCCATCCAGGAGATCAGCGGGTTCACCGTCGAAGAGGATGTCGTCGAGGTCAAGCAGGTCACCGCGGAGGGCAAGCAGATCATTCGCAAGCAGCCGGGTGCCCGGCAGGCCGGTGAGATCACGATCACGCGGGGACTCGACCAGAGCAGCGAGTTCACCCAGTGGATCAAGGAGACCCTGAACAACGGGGCCGTCAACACCGCGCGGCAGAACCTCACCATCGAGATCAAGGACACCGAGGGCAACACCGTCCGCCGTATCCAGCTCATGCAGGGCTGGGCCTCCAAGTGGGAGGGCCCCTCCCTTAAGGCGGGCGAGTCGTCCCCGGCCACCGAGTCGGTCACGATCACGTTCGAGGAGATCGTCGTCGAATGAGACGCCGTACGGTGACGGCGGGCAACCTGGAGGATCTCCTCCAGGTGACGGCGCCCGCCCAGGCGCCGGAGCAGACGGCGGCCCCCACCCCGCCGCGCCGTGAGGACGACAACAGCGGGCTGCGCACGGAGTTCGAGTTCGAGCTGCCGCGCGGGTACGTCGACGAGGCGGGCACCGTGCACCGGTACGGCTCGATGCGGCTGGCCACGGCCCGCGACGAACTGCGGCCCCAGATCGACCTGCGGGTCAAGGAGAACCCGGCGTATCTGAGCGTGGTGCTGCTGAGCCAGGTGATCACCCGGCTCGGCACGATCACGGATGTGCACGCCGGGATCGTCGAGCGGATGTACGCCACAGACGTGGCGTTCCTCCAGGACTTTTACCGCCGCGTCAACAGCGAGGGCCACACCCGCGCGGCGGTCACCTGTCCGCACTGCGAGGGCGGCTTCGAGGTCGACCTCTCGGGTGGGCGCCTGGGGGAATCGTGACGTACGCCCTTCCCCGGCTCCGGGAGGAGATCGCGTACATCGCCTACCACTTCCACTGGGAGCGCGACGAGATCCTCGATCTCACGCATGGTGAACGCCAGCAGTGGGTGGCCGAGATCGCCCGTATCAACACCCGTATGAACGAAAGCGGTTGAGTAGATGGCATGGCGGGACAGGCTGCGCCGCCGCGCCGGGGCGGGCGGGTCGGGGGCCCGGGACTCTGCCGTGCCTGGGGGCTCGGATGCCGGTGGCGACGGCGGTTCGGATCCTTCGGGTGCATCGGGTACATCAGGTACTGTGGGTTCCTCCATGCCTGGCGACTGGGACGGCGGTTGGCGCCGCACCGCCCCACCTCAACTGACGGTCTCCCGCGCTCCGTTGGGCGTGAGTGACGGCCTCACCTTCCGTGCGGCGCTCGCCGCCTGGCAGAACCCTTCCTTTGACAGCGGGCTCGGGCATGCGCTGCTGCCGACGGCTCCGGCTGGGCTGGTGCGGGGTGTGGCTCGCCCGGCCGGCCCGCGCGCTGTGAGCGCTGACGGGGGGGCGCTGGTGCTTCGGGCGGTGCGGACCGAAGGGGGCGAGGAGTCGGAGGACGGGGCGCAGGGGGATTCTCGCTCGAAGTCGACGTCGGCGTCGGTACGTCCAGCTCGTGGTGGCTCCTCCGGTGCCAACCGCACTGTGGGGAAGGGGAGGTCGGGCGGAACTTCGCAGAGTCGTGACATCACGTCGTCCGTGGGTTCCCCCACTGTCCTTTCCTCCCCGACTCCCGCTGTCCAACGGCCCGTTGCCCCGTCGGCCGCCGCGCCGATTCCGCTCGTACGACGTATCGCGGTGATCCCCGGGGCGGCCGGACCGTCCGTCCAGCGTGCCGCGAAGGAGGCGCCGGAGACGGGTGCGCAGCCCGCGCCGAGCGGAAACCGGTCGAAGGTGTCCCTCCCCGCCGTCCAGCCACGGTGGGTGGGGCCCCACTTGACGGTCGCCCCCCGGGTGACGGGGCCTGTACGCCATGTCCCTGCCCTGAGGTCTGCGGTGGTCGCCGAGACGGCCGCACCGAGCACGCCCGGACAACGTGCGGGAAACCGGCCGCCGTTGGGTGCGCCGCTGGCGGAGGATGCCTCCGTCGTGCCCGCTGCGGGACCCGTGCCCGGTCCGGTGTTTCCCGTGGTTCAGCGGCAGGCCGAGGACGTCCAGAGTTCCTCCGTCAGCCCTTCGCCGAGCGCCGCCGTACAGCGTGCGGGAAGCCGCCCGCCGTTGGGTGCGTCGCCGGTGGAGGATGCCTCCGTCGTGCCCGCTGCGGGACCCGTG